>JAISJY010000041.1 GCA_031261365.1 Caryophanales bacterium
TTTTTCATTGTAGTTATAATTATACACTACATATCTTTATGTTACAACTTAAAAATTATCTTTTTTTATGGTTTTTATTTGTTTTCTCCTTATTTATCTATTTCTTGCAATTGCCCTATTCAAAAACTAATCCTCAAACAAAAAAGAACCATTATTTCAGGTTCTCTTTAATTTCTTTTATCTAAGCAACAAACTCAACCAAAGCCATAGGAGCATTATCACCCCTTCTATTTTCTAATCTAAGAATTCTAGTATAACCACCATTTCTAGTTTGATACTTAGGTCCTATTTCAGAAAACAATTTCTGTAAAGCTGTTGTTGTTTCTGTTTCATCTAAATAAACATCTCTAACATAACTAGCCGCTAATCGCCTAGCATGTAAGTCGCCTCTTTTTGCTAAAGTTACTAAATGGTCAGCAACACTAACTAATTGATGAGCAACCTTATTAGTTACACTCACTTTATTATGAACAATAAGAGCAGTAGCTACATTTCTCAACATTGATTTATCTTTGCTAGTTGTATAACCCGCTTTAAACTTAACACCAACTTTACCATGCATATTTTTTCTTGACATATTAAACTCCTATTCAAATGTTTTGAAGTTCAAATTAAGAAGTAATAAAACCTTCTTTATTTCTTGTAAAGATTTCTTACCTAAATTCTTATACTTCATCATTTCTTCTTCTGTCTTATTTCTTAATTGACCAACTGTTTCAATATGTGCTCTCTTTAAACAATTTCTGCTTCTTTGAGACAATTCTAAGTTATCAATTGACATATTCTCAAATCTATCAACTGTTTCTGGAGTAGAAGTTGTAAATAACTCTTGATCTCTAACATCTTTACTACCTGTTAAGAAAATATCTAAATGAGAAATCAATATTTTACTAGCAGATTCTAAAGCCTCTGATGGAGTTAAAGCTCCATTTGTCTTAACAGTTAAAAATAAAGTTTCATAAGAAATATCTTCTCCAACCCGTTTACCTTCATAATTAAACGCTGCTAATTTAATTGGTGAATAATTACAATCCGTTGCAATATAATCACTAGGATAATTAGCTTTTCTGTTTTCTTCAGCTGTCAAATAACCTCTGCCAGAATTAACTAATAATCTCATAACAAGCGAAGCACCTTCCGCCACTGTACAAATATAAGTATCTTTACTAATAACAGTAACCTCGCCTGGTGTTCTAATAGATTCACCTGTCACAACTTCTGGACCAACAACCTCAATAAATAATTCAGTTCTCTCTAAATCAGTTAATTTATCATTTCTAACAATAACTAAATCTTTTAAATTAAGAATAATTTGAGTAACATCCTCACTTACCCCTTTAATTGCAGAAAACTCATGATGAACTTCATGTTTCTTACCTTCAAAAGCACTTTCTATTTTAACTGCAATAACAGAAGCACCAGGTAAAGAAGACAATAAAACTCTTCTCAAGGCATTCCCTAAAGTATTAGCAAACCCTCTCTCTAACGGTGAAATTGAATAAGTAGACTCTGTTTGATTATTATTAGCCGATTCTAACTTGAACTCTGGTTTTTCAAATGGTATCATTATTTTTCTCTCCTTTATTTTCTTGGCTTCTTAGGTGGACGGCAACCATTATGTGGTATTGGAGTAACATCGGCAATGGCTTTAATATTAACTAAATCAACCAAAGCTCTAATTGCTTGTTCTCTACCATGTCCAGCACCTTTAACATTTACTTCTACATCTTTTATACCATAATCTAAAGCTGCTCTAACTGCTTTATCAGCTGCTAAACTAGCTGCATATGGTGTACCTTTTTTACTACCTTTAAAGCCTAATGCTCCAGCACTTGACCAAGATAATACATTGCCATAATCATCACTAACCGTAACTATAGTATTGTTATATGAAGCGTGAATATGGACAATACCACTGGTAATTAACTTTTTAGCTTTCTTTTTTCTATCAGCTGTTGAAGCTTTCTTGACTACTTTTGCCATATTCCCTCCTTATTTAACTGCTTGCTTTTTATTAGCAATAGTCTTTCTAGGACCTTTACAAGTTCTAGCATTTGTTTTTGTCTTTTGACCTCTACTAGGTAAACCAGCTCTAAGTCTTCTACCTCTATATGAGCCAATATCCATTAGTCTTTTCTTATTCATACCAACTTCACGCCGAAGATCTTCCTCAATTTTATAATTTGCTAATTCATTTCTAATCGCTGTTAATTGAGCATCTGTTAAGTTCTTTGTTCTAATATCTTCAGAAATATCTAACTTCTTTAAAACTTCACTAGCTAAAGAAGAACCAATTCCATAAATATATGTTAATGAAATAACAATTCTCTTCTCATCTGGTACATTTGTTCCGTATAATCTTGCCATATTATTTTATCCTCCTATGGACTAACCTTGTCTTTGTTTATGTTTAGGGTTTTCACAAATAACCATTACACGGCCATTTCTTTTAATAACCTTACACTTATCACAAATAGGTTTTACTGAGGGTCTAACTTTCATAATTCATTTCCTCCCTTGAATTTATTTTCTTTTTATGCCATCTTGTTGTTGGACTGGCTTAATTGTATTATATCTCTTAACAATACGACCTTGTTCAAAGTCATACGGAGACATCTCCACGGCAACCTTATCACCTAGTAAAACACGAATCGAATTTTTTCGCATTTTACCAGAAAGATGGGCAAGGATTGTCTGTCCATTTTGCAGTTTAATTCTAAATTTGCAATCTCTTAATAATTCGACCACATCACCATCTAGTTCAAAATGATCATCTTTTGACATTTACTACTCCTTATAATTGGGTTAATATTTCATAACCATCCTGGGTAATCAGGATTGTATTCTCATGATGGGCATTTAATTTTCCATCCTTTGACCGAACTGTCCACTTATTACTAGCAATCTTAATTTGAGGATTTCCTGTCATAATCATTGGTTCAATAGCAATAGTCATACCAGCCTTTAAAATTAAGTTATCAGTTGGTCTGCCATAATTTGCTACATTAGGGTCTTCATGTAAATGAGTACCAATGCCATGTCCTGTAAACTCTTTGGTAACAGTGTACCCGTAAATATTCGCACACTTTTCAATGCTGTAACCTATTTCTTTAAGTTTTACACCATCTTTGACAATTTCCAAAGCACTTTCTAAACACTTTTTTGTTGCTTCAATTAATCTTTCAGCTTGAGGACTTATCTTTCCAACCGGGAAAGTTCGAGCCGCATCACCATGATAATGATTATGAATAACCCCAACATCAATTGAGATAATGTCACCTTCTTTTAAAACCCTACCACTAGGAATACCATGAATTAATTCATCATTTACCGAAGCACAAATACTACCCGGGAAACCTTTAATTCCTCTGCTAGTATCAGCTCCATATCCTAGAAAAGAAGCAACACCACCATTTTCAAAAATAATCTTTTCTGCTAGTTCATCTAACTGCTTAGTTGTAACACCAGGAGCAACAGCTTTTCCAACTTGGTCAAGGACTAAAGCAGTTATTCGCCCTGCTTCTCTCATCTTGACTATTTCTCTCTCACTCTTGATAGTGATCATTTGTATTTCTCCAAAAGGCTATTAACCTCTTCTAGCAATACTTCTGAATCTAATTCTGCATCTAGTTCAATTAAGTTACCTTTCATCTTATAATAATCAACCATCGGTTCAGTTAAACGATAATACTCATTTAATCTAATTTTAACACTCTCCAATTGATCATCTTTTCTAATAACTAAATTAGCCCCACAAACATCACAGACCCCTTCCACTTTTGAAGGGTGATTTCTGGTGTGATAAATAGCCCCACATTTAGAACATATTTGTCTTCCTGTAAGTCTTCTATAAACCACTTCATCATCTTTAACATACAAATTAAGAATAACTTGTAGAGGACGACCTAACTTTGTTGTTAACTCATCCAACATCATAGCTTGATTAACTGTTCGAGGAAAACCATCTAATAAGTAGTTTTCATTCTCTGGAGCTTCCAGCATTTTACTTGCTACCCGCATTGTTACAGAATCTGGAACTAGAAGTCCAGACTCCATATAATGCTTTATTTCTTTTCCTAAATCAGTATTATCAGCAACTTCCTTCCGAAAATAAGCACCCGTTGAAAGATATGGAATATGATGCTTTTCTAGTATTAATGAAGCTAAAGAACCTTTACCTGCACCTGGACACCCTAATAGCACTATTCTCATAAAACCTCCTTAAAAATACATGTTCTCGCTAAACTCCGCATAATCCTTACCAGACATTCGTCCTTCTAATTCTTTAGTAGTTTCCAAAGCCACACCGACAACGATGATGATACCTGTTCCACCAAAGCCACTAGATAATTGGCTAGCTATACTAGTAGTATAAACTTGACCAACTAATATTTGAACCAAATAAGGAATAAGGGCAATTAAAGTAATTGTTAGAGCCCCAACAAGAGTAACCCTGTTTAAAACTCTAGAAACATATTTAGCAGTTTCTTTTCCTGGTCTAATACCTGGAATATAAGCACCGCTTTTGTTAAAGTTCTCCGACATCTTTTCAGGATCAACTTGAACATTTGAATAAAAGAAGGTAAACATCATATTTAATAAAGCAAATATGATAAGACCTGTATAAACTCCATGAAAAGGTTCGGTTAGTGATAAGAACTTAATAAAACCACTAGTCTCTGTATCAACTCCCACTAAAGCCATAACTGTGGCTGGAGCCGCTAAAACACTACTAGCAAAAATAATACCAATAACTCCTGCCGAATTCAACTTAATTGGCAAGAAAGTAATATCTTTATGACTTCTAACAGTATAAGAAGCATTGGAATATTGAATAGGTATCTTTCTGACAGACCTTTCTGTAAAACAAACAAAAATAATTAAAGACAAATACATGACAGTATAAAAAGCAAACTTTAAAATGTTCATAAAAGCAATACTTGCAGTTGAAGTATCATTAACAAAAATACCCCAAGCCGTGATAAAATGACTTGGAATAGAAGCAACAATACCAGCAAAAATAATCATAGAAATACCATTACCAACACCTTTACTTGTAATTTGGTCACCTAACCACATCACAAAGAAAGCACCTGCCATCATTATTAAAACTAAATAAGCATACATCCAAAAACCTGAACCTTGAACTTCCATACCAGAGTTTTGAGCTGTAACTATAATACCATAAGCTTGAACAGAACCTAACATTAAGGTTGTTAATCTAGTAGTATTTTCCATTGTTCTCTTCCCTTTTTCACCTTGCTCTTGTAATTGTTGTAAACTAGGTAAAACACCAGAAGCTAACAACTGAATAACAATTTGAGCTGTAATATAAGGAGAAACACCTAAAGAGAAGATAGAGAATTGAGATAATGCTCCACCCCCCATCATATTTAATAAACTTAACATATTAGCATCATTAAAATCATTGAAGTAACCATTAACATTAACCATAGGTATTGTGATATTACATCCTAATTTAAAAATTAAGAAAATACCAAGTGTATAGACAATTCTTT
>JAISJY010000104.1 GCA_031261365.1 Caryophanales bacterium
CTGTTTGCTGTCCCTGAAATAATATTAAGATAATTAAATGTTTGTAAATAAGCACTTTCTTTTTGAGAATAACAACCTAAAACAACTAAAATAGCCTTAGGGTTCTCGCGGTGTACCCGATTAATTAATTGCCGAGATTTACTGTCAGAACTACTTGTAACTGAACAAGTATTTATGATTACAATATCAGGAAGATTATTTACTTTTTGATAACCTTTAAAGATTAAAAGTTGTTCAATGTAATTAGATTCATAGGTATTTACTTTGCAACCTAAAGTTAAAATATTAAAAGTCATATTCTTTTTTATGAGCAATGATAGCTAAAGAAGCATAAACAGCAGTTTCGGTTCTTAAAATCCTTTTCCCGAGAGCAAAGTTTTGATAACCTGC
This sequence comes from Caryophanales bacterium, assembly GCA_031261365.1. GTDB lineage: Bacteria > Bacillota_I > Bacilli_A > RFN20 > JAISJY01 > JAISJY01. The sequence goes on from JAISJY010000104.1 coordinate 391, forward strand.
TTTTAATAAAGTTTTATATTCATTTTCAGTTAGACCACCTTCACTCCCGATTAAAACAACTGTTGAATTAAAACTAGAGTTTAAAGCATTTGTTTCTTGAAGATTATTTTCATAAGCCACAAGTTTAAGGTCAAAGTCAAGTTTTATTAATTGGGGTAAAGTTTCAATTAAAATAATATTAGGTAGTTTATTCCGTCTTGACTGTTCGGCAGCATTTAAAATGATTTTATCTAAACGAACTTTTTTATTTAGAAAATCATTATTGGTAAACTTTTTAAGACTCCGAGTTGAGTTCCATAAATAAATATTATCAACCCCTAATTCAACAGAATGTTTAATTATATCGTCTAATTTATCACCTTTAGGCAAAGCAATAATTAAGTTTAAAGAAAAAGGTAATTCATTATTTTCATTAGTATTATTTAAAATCAAAGAGGCAATAGTTTTATTATTAATAACAATAGAGGTATTATAGATAATATTTTGATAACAAACATCAATTAAATCATTAGTTTTTACTCGTAAAACATTTAATAAATGGTGATTTGTTTCTGCTGAAAAATAGAGTAAGTTATCTATTTTATTAATAGCATAATATAAAGTCATATTTAATTAAAAAAAGTCCTAAACTCTTTGGGCATTTTAGTTTTAAACTCATAATCTTGATTATTAAGAGGATTACGAACTTTAGTATGATAACAATGTAAACCAAGTCTATGAAAGTCTGTTCTTTTACCATAATACCTGGAATCGCCTACTAAAGAACTCCCATGATAAGAAAATTGAACTCTAATTTGATTTTTCCGACCACTTAAAATTAAAACATCATATAAAAAATAACCATTTTTCTCGGCAATAAGTTTATATTTTGTAATGGCTAACTTACCCCGATTACTCACTAAAACAGTTCCATCACTTTTTTCAAATAATAAATCTTGAAACTCACCTTCATCTTGAAGAAGTTTAGTTTCAGTAATAGCATAATACTTTCTCTCACTAACTAATTCATTCCAATTATTTTGTAAGACATTCACTAACTCATTACTTTTAGCAAACATTAAAACACCTGAAGTTCTTTTATCTAACCTATGTAAAAGATAGGCTTTTTCATTATGACCCCTTGTCTTTAAAAAAGCATTTATTTGAGGCAATATACTTTTTTCATCCCCATCAACTAAAATATTAGTTGGTTTATTAACAACAATAAAATAATCATCAGAATATAAAGGACTAGTTATAAAACGGTCAAAAAAGTTTTCAATTTGTTTAGATTTTAATGGAACAGTGTCTATTTCAATAATATCACCAGGTTTTACTTGATAATTAAACTTAGTTTGGACTACTTTATTAACTAAAATTAATCTATTAGAAAGAAAATGTTTCAAGGTATTTCTTGGCTTATTAACATTTTTTAGCAGATAATCTAGTAGATTACCACTTTCACTAACCATATATTCCATATTATTAAATCTTTTTCCTCTTTCTAAATGTTACAAATAATTTTTTATTCTTATTTACATCATATATCAGTACTAATTTAGTACCAAAATAGTACTATTAATGTCTTAACTCTTGAAATTGTCTTTGAATTTGAAGAATACTCCATCATCTACAGCTGATAATTGATTATATAAATCAGTTTGAGACCTACTTAGTTTATTTGGTGTCTTAATAGAGATAATAACAATTAAATCACCGAATACTCTATTATTTACATCCTTAAACCCTTTATTTTTTATTTTATACATTGTCCCATGTTGAACACCTGGCTCTATTTTTATTCTTTCATTTGTTTCATAAGGTGTTGGAATATCAAGAGTTGCTCCTAAAGCAGCCTGAGGAAAACTTATTGGTACTTCTAAAATTGCATCATTCTTTTCTCTTTTAAAATACCGATGGTTTTCAACTGTTACAAATAAATATAAATCTCCACTTGGACCTCCGTTTTCACCTGGTCCTCCAAAACCTGCTAATCTAATTTGATTACCTGTGGCTATACCTTGAGGAAACTCCACTTCTTTCTTTACTCTATTTCCAACTAAGCCTTGACCCCTACAAGTATTACATTTATTTCTAATTGTTTTACCCCGCCCATGACAGTCTGGACAAATAGTTTCTTGTCTAACTGTTCCAAAAATAGACTGTTGAGTAACATAAACTTTTCCTTGTCCCCGACATCTACTACAAGTTACTATATCACTTGGACTAGCTGCCCCTGTTCCATGACAACTAGGGCAAACTTCTTGTTTATCTAATTCAAATGTTTTCTTAGTTCCAAAAACAGATTCTCTAAAAGTTAAATTAACATTTCTTTTTAGATTTTGCCCTGCCCTTTGACTATTAGAACTTTCTCTTCTGCCTCCTCCTCCAAAGAAACTACCAAAAATATCATTTATAATATCCCCAAAATCTCCACCTTGTTGAGCACCACCCCAGCCACCACCACCT
>JAISJY010000142.1 GCA_031261365.1 Caryophanales bacterium
TTGATGATATTGTTTCCATTATTCTTGATGTTCAAAAGTTTAAAATATCTTTAAATGCTAATACAAAATCTACAAGGTCTAAGTTGAACAATGAAAAATAAGAAACATTTTATTTTCTCCCGTTCTGTTTTTGGAGTACCGTATATAGTCTTTTTAATCTTATTTGTCGTGGTTCCTTTATTTATAATAGTCATTAAAGCTTTTAGTTTCAAAGACCCAACTACTGAAGTTGTAACTTTTAGTCTTAATAATTTTATTAAAGTTTTTACAACTCCTACTAATTATCCTGTCTTTTTAGATTCTTTAATTATTGCAGTCTTAACAACGGTCTTTTGTATTTTAATCGGTTATCCTATTGCTTATCTATTAGCTAATAAGAAATACAATAAAAGTTATATTTTAGTCCTTTTATTCATTATGCCAATGTGGATTAACTTTGTTTTAAGGACATATGCAACTAGAAGTTTATTAATAAATATCGGTTTAAATCCTGCTGAAATACCTTATGTTACTATTATGATAGGTATGATTTATAACTATTTACCTTTTACTATTTTACCTCTTTATACCACAATGTTAAAAATGGACAAATCTTTATTAGAAGCTAGTCAAGACTTAGGAGCCAACAATGCTCAGTCCTTTATTAAAGTTGTTATACCTTTATCAGTGCCAGGTATAATATCCGCTGCTACTATGGTTTTTATGCCAACAATGAGTAGTTTTGTTATTGTTAATGTTATGGGTAATAATAATATCACTATCATCGGTAACTTAATTCAGTCTCAATTCAATTTTCAACTTTGGAATGAAGGAAGTGCTCTCTCTTTAATACTTTTAATTATCATTGGTATTATTTCATTTTTCTCTGGTAAATTAGGAAAAGAACAGGAGAAAACAGCTTTATGGTAAAGAAAATAATTGGTAAATCTTTCATTTATCTGATGCTTTTATTAATGTATGCTCCTATTTTATTTTTAATAGTATATAGTTTTTCAGCGGATAGAGGTTTTGCTTTTTCTAAAGGTTTCTCGCTAGATTTATACCGAATGTTATTTTTAGATAGAAGCATTATGAGTGGCAATGAATATATCAAAGTTCAACAACTTTGGACAGCCGTGACTAATAGTTTTGTTATTGCAGTTGTCAGTGGAATTGTCGCGACTATTTTAGGAGGCTTTGGAGCAATAGGTGTTTATTTTTCTAAAAAACAACTAAAATATGCTGTTCATACTGTTGAACAAGTTCAAATTGCCACCCCTGAAATTGTTATTGCTCTCTCTATTGTTATTTTATTTGTCAGTCTGGGCATTAGTAAAGGCTTTATCACCTTACTAATTGGACATGTTTTACTAACTCTACCATTTGTTGTTTTATCTATTGTCCCTAAACTTAAACAAATGGACCCTAACTTATATGAAGCTGCCTTAGATTTAGGAGCAACCCCTCTTGTAGCTTTAAGAAAAGTTTTAATTCCTGAAATATTACCAGGAATATTTGCAGGCTTCCTTTTATCAGTAACCTTATCATTAGATGATTATATTATCACTGCTTTAACCAAACAAGACACTTATGAGACTTTAGCAACCTACATTGAAAAAGCCACTAGATTAGGTGTTCCTAATTATGTTAGAGCCTTTACAACATTGTTATTTATTGTCGTACTCCTAGCCGTAGTATGCATAAATATATATTCTGCTAAACAAGCAAAGAAAGGAAAGAAAAGTAGATGAAAAAAACAAAATTAGTTTGGCTACCTCTTGTAATAGGACTATTGCTAGTGGGGTGTGCAAAAAGGTATGATAAGACTTTAAAAGTTTATTCTTGGCAAGATTATATTGACCAAACCATTTTACAAGACTTTGAAAAGTATTACAAAGCTAAACATGGGCTAAGTTTAAAAGTTGAATATGTAACTTTTGAAACTAATGAAGAAATGGGAAGAGTTGTTGAAGAAGAAGGTGCAAAATATGACTTACTTTGCCCTAGTGATTATTATATTCAAAGACTAATAGCCAAAGATTTATTAATTCCTTTTGATTTTGAAGGGGAAACACACACTATTGTTGAAAACTATGATACTTATGCTTCAGATTACATCAAAGATTTATTTTCAAGTCAAGAAACACCTGATAAAGAGGGTACTTTACATAGTTGGGTAGAATATGCCGTGCCTTATATGTGGGGAACAATGGGAATTGCTTATAATACTTCTCCAAAGAATGCTAATGTAAAAGCAGAAGAATTAACTGACTGGAATACTTTGTGGGATTCAAAATATGAACATACTTTTACCATGAAAAATTCAGTTAGAGACTCTTATTTTATTGCTTTAGTTAATGTCTATCATCAAGAATTAGAAGATTTAGCTGAACAATATGAAAATGAAGAAATAGATGAAGTTACTTATAATACAGCTGTAACTGCTATCTTAAATAGAACTGATTCTGCTTCTGTAACTAGTGTTAAAGATAGTTTAATTGCCTTAAAAAGAAACTCTTATGGTATGGAAGTTGATTCTGGTAAAAATGATATAGCAGATGGCAATATAGATGCTTACATTTGTTGGTCTGGTGATGCTGTTTATGCGGCTGAATTAGCTGCTGAAAATAATAGAACATTATCTTATGTCATTCCAGAATTAGGCTCTAATATTTGGTTTGATGGTTGGGTAATGCCTAAAGGTTCTCAAACTGAATTAGCTCAAGAGTTTGTAAATTATTTAAATAAACCTGAAATCGCAGCTAGAAATATGAATGAGGTCGGCTATACAACAGCCGTGGCAGGAGATGCAGTTCTAGAACAAGTTATTGACTGGTATTCTTGTGAAGAAGATGGCAATGTAGAAGACTTAATACCTTTTGATTTATCTTGGTTCTTTGAAGGAACAGTAGAAGAAGAAGCTGAAACTGTTATCTATGTTGATGAAGATACCTTTGGTATTTTAAAAGCCCAATACCCTGAATATACTGATTTAGCAAGATTAACAATTATGAAAGACTTTGCTGATAAAAATAGTAGCATAATTGATATGTGGAGTGTTGTTGTCTCTACTAAGTAGTAAAAATAATGAGCCAGTTAATTCTGGCTCTTTTCATTTACTAAACTTTCTTTTTTATAAAATAGATGCTAATAAATATTTAAACATTGATAAGATAAGCACAGGCTTAGTATAAGGCATAGCCTAGGCTTTGTTATAGCCTTAGCAATAGGCATTGTTAATTAAATAATAAAAAACAAATTAATATCTAAAATATTACTTCTATTAATTCTATTTTTTTACTTATTAAGTTTCCTTTTCATAATATAAACAGAAGCTATACCTAATCCAAAAGCCAATAAACAACAACCAATTAACAAAGCCCATAAAGGCACATTAAGTCCTAAAAAACCAATATTATTAATTCCTAAATAATCTCTTACCTCTTTTAAAGCTTCCCCACTTAAAAAAGGAACATAAGATAAAGGTTCTTTTAACATTAACCCTTTCAAAAAGATAGTCATATGGGTAAAAGGAACACAAGAAGCCACATACTTTGTCCCTTGACCTAAAACAACTAAAGGCATATAAATACCACTCATAAAGCCAATAACTGTTCCAATAATAGATGCCAATGCTCCAAAAGCCGCACTTGATTTAATGATAGTTGCTAAAAAGACCATAATAGCCGTGCTTATAATTGTAAATAATAATAAAACCAAAACAATAATAATGATTAAAGAAAAAGAATACCAATAAGTAGTCGTGAAACCAACATATAAAACGGTAATAAGCCACATTAAAACTGTTAAAACATAAGTAATAAATAAAACAGAAAGATAATAAGCCAAAGTTATTTTATATCTTTTTATTGGAGTTACTAATAAACTATCTAAAGCATTATTATTTTGGTCATTTACTAAAGTTCCTGAAACACCAACCGCTAAACTTAAAGTATTAATAACTAAAACACCACCCATCATTTGGGAAAGACTTAAAAAATTAATCAAGTTCTTATCACTAACATATTCACTAAAAGAAGCAGAATAAGTTTTACCTAAAAAAGCAAAATACAAAAACAGCATAATAATAACACTTAAAAAAGAAAAGAAAACTCCCATTTTATCTCTTAAAAACACTTTAATATTTCTTTTAGTTAAGGCAATTAAATCAGTCATTTATTTCTCCAATAACATTTAGAAAAACATCATCCATATTTCCCTTAATTACTTCAAATTGTTTTATCAATAATTCTAATTGTTTAATAACAGTAATAGTTTCTTGAGTTGAATTAACCACAATAATATATTCATCAACAACCTTCTTAAAAGATAAACCTAATTCTTTCAAAGCCTTTTCTAATTCATTTTCTTCAAAAGGAACTATTTTTATTCTATCAAAACTATATTTATGCTTTAATTCACTAGGTGTCCCTGTTACTATAATTTGACCTTTATTAATAATAGTCACAACATCACAATTACTAGCTTCCTCCATATAATGTGTGGTTAATAAAATTGTTAAACCCTTGTTTATCTTCAAATCATTAATACACTCCCAAACAAACCTTCTAGTTTCTGGGTCTAAGCCTGTTGTTGGCTCATCTAATATTAATAATTCAGGATTAGAAAACAAAGCTCTAGCAATTTCTACTCTTCTTTTTTGACCACCCGATAAAGTCTTAAACTTTTGATTTTCAAAGTCAGCAAAATGTAAGTATTCTTTTAATTCTTCATATCTTTCTATTAGTTTTTTCTTATCTTTTATGTATAAAGCACCCCGATATAAAAGGTTCTCTTTAACCGTTAGTAAACCATCAAGAACATTATCTTGAAAGACTACTCCTATCTTGCTTCTAATAAAATCATCATTAGAATTATTATCTAAAGTAACACTACCTTCATAATCACTCAATAGTTTAGCAATAATCTTAATTGTTGTTGATTTACCAGCTCCATTTGGTCCTAAAAAAGCATAAAAATCACCCTTATTAATTGAAAAAGAAATATCATTAATTGCTAATATATCTTTATATCTTTTACTCAAATGTAATATATCTAAAGAAATCACGAATAGATTATACTATATTTAATAAATCTTTTATCTTTTTTATAACTTGAGAAATATCTAAAGGCTTTCCTAAATGGTCATTCATACCTGCCTCTAAACATTTTTCTATATCCTCTTTAAAAACATTTGCAGTCATCGCGATAATTGGAATTGTTTTAGCTTTTTCATTATCAAGTCCTCTAATAATTTTAGTAGCCGTGTAACCATCCATTTCAGGCATTTGAATATCCATTAAAATAGCATCAAATAATTCTGGATTTTTATTAAATAAATCAACGGCTATTCTCCCATTTTCAGCAGAAACAACTTCAACACCTGTAGGTTGTAAAAGAGTAGTTACTATTTCTCTATTAATTTCAATATCCTCAGCTAATAAAATTGTTTTCCCTTTAAAGACATCCTCATAAATATAAGCATCATCTTCCATAATATTATTAACATCTTCTAATAAAGCATTCAAATCTGAAGAAAAGAAAGGCTTTGCTAAAATCTTAATATTCAATTCTCTTATCTTATCTTCAAAAACAACTAAATCATATCTAGTTGCTGAAAGAATTAATTTTTCTATATTAGCAAAAGAAGAAATAATAAAACTCAAAACCTCTTCAAAATTAGTAACATCTATACCTATATAAAAGTAATTATAATCATTAATATTCAAAACATCTGCCAATTCATTAATTTCTTTTACTTTAAAATCATTCTCTAACCCTATTTTATTTAAGTAATTCACAACATTGGTATTACTCTCTAAGACTACAAAACTTAAACCTTTTAAATTAGTAAAACGGCTTTCTTGACTATGACCTAAAGGAACAACAATATTGAAAATAAAAGTACTACCATGACCATATTCTGACTCACACCAAATATGTCCTTTCATCATTTCAATAATATTCTTGGAAATTGCTAAACCTAAACCCGTTCCACCAAACTTCCGAGATATATTATTATCGGCTTGTTCAAAATGTTTAAACAATTTATTCTTTTGCTCTTCTGTAATACCAATACCTGTATCTTTAATTCTAAACTGTAATTCACATTCAGTATCAGTGATATTTAAAAGGCTCATATCTAAGGTAATCTCGCCTTCATTTGGAGTAAACTTAACTGCATTACCTAAAATATTAACCAAAGTTTGAGCAATTCTTTGTTCATCAACAACTATTGTTTGAGGAATATTATCACCAATAGAAATAGTAAACTTTTGTCTTTTCTCATCAGTCTTAAAAGAAATAACTCCTGAAACTTTTCTTAATAAATCATCAACATTGACTTCAGTAGGTGCTAATTCAAACTTATTAGCTTCAATTTTAGACATATCTAAAATATCATTAATAACACCCATTAAATGCTTACTTGCTTCTTCTATTTTAACCAAACATTCATTCTTAGTTTTCTCACCTGAACTCTTTTTAGCAATAGTTGTCATACCTATAATAGCATTTAAAGGTGTTCTAATTTCATGACTCATATTAGAAAGGAATAAACCTTTAGCATTACCAGCCGACTCTGCCTCTGCTTTTAAGATTATTAATTGTTCATTTTTCTTATCTAACTCTACATAAGGCTTAACTTGAAAATATGATAAAATGATAGCGGATAAAATACCTAAAATTACAAAAATAGCTCCTGTAATTAAAAAGACAAAGTTCAATGATATGATAGGGGTAGAAGCTTCAGGAACAGAAATAAAAAGTAACCATCTTTCTTCTCCGTGAATAATAGGTGTTAAAGCCCCAAGTACTTTTTTATTATTGTCATCTCGATAACTAACAACTTTACTTCTAGTTTCATCACTTTCCAAAGCCTCTTTAATTATTTTAGCAATAGTAGTATCCTCACCAAACCTCGTAAATAAAAAACTATTAGTGGAATCTGCAATAACATACCCCGTTGAATCTATCATAAATATTTGACCAGCATCATAAATCTCATAATTAGATGATGATATTAAAGTAGAAAAATATTCCCCTCTTAATGTAGCCACAAAAACTGCTTCATCACTTATTTTTAAATAAACCCGAATAACAATATCGCCTGAAAGAGTTTTAGTACAATTATCAACACGAGCCTCACCAATAGGAGCTTTATTATAATAATCTTCCCAGTCTTCTTGAACAGGTTTTGCCCATTCATATCCTACTTTTTCAGCCGAATAAATTCTACTATCATCAAAAATAACTGCTAAAGAAATAAAACTAGGTCCTGGACCTACTTCACTATCTAAAGTACTCTGCAAATTATCAGCATTAGGATTACTAGCATCTTCACCATAATATGCTCTTGCCATCATACCACCCACATACGAGACATCATCCTCTTTTATTTTGTTAATGGAAGCCGTGATAGAATCAGAAGCCAAACTGCCAACTAATGTTAAATCTTGGGAAATAGTTTTAGTAATCTCTTTGTTGCTTTGAATAATACCGATGGTTGTTGTTAAGACAGCATTAAAAATAACAACTAGCATGATAATTAAAGCCGCTCTAAACCGAATAGCAAAAGCAACACTGATTTTAATATTTTCTTTTTTCATCTTATTCCCCTTCAGTCATAACAATTTTATCACGAATGTTAATTTATTTATTATAAAAGTTCAATATTTTATTGCTTTTTTATGATATTTAAGCACTTTTAAATAAAATTAGATAAAAAATTAATAATATTTGTTAATCTTAATAAAGATTATTTATCTTGTCTAGCAATTTGCCAAACATTCTTTGGCTAATAGTTATGTTGTTATATTCCATTGTTATAATTTACTAATCTTTCATCCCAGACATAGTAATACCAGAGATAAAGTATTTTTGTAAACAAAAGTAAATAACAAACAAAGGCAACATTGAAATCAAAGAACCTGCCATAGTAGCTGGTAAGTCTGAACCTGAACCTGTTGCAAAAAAGCTTAAAGCAATTTGTAAAGTATATTTACTCTCATCATTAGCCAAATACAATAATGGTCCTAAATAATCATTATACACGGCTATTATTCCTAAGATGGCTTGAGCAATTAAAGCAGGTTTTGATAAAGGCAATATTATTTTATAATATATTTGAAAAAAGCCTAAACCATCTATTCTAGCCGCATCTAACATTTCATTAGGAATAGCATTTATAGACTGTCTTAAAAAGAAAACCCCTGTAGCAGAACCAAACATGGCTGGAACAATTAAAGGGAAAAATGAATTAGTTAATCCTAAATTATCATAAATAAAATAAGAAGGTATCATTAATATTATACCCGGTATCATCATTGAAAAAATAAGAGTACCAAATAATATCTTTTTACCTTTAAATCTTAATTTAGCATAAGCATAAGCAGATACACTTGAAGAAAACATACCTACTAAAATAACAGGAACTAAAATTATTAAAGTGTTTTTAATACCTATTAATATTAAACTTTGGTGAGTATTAGAAGAGGTAAAAGTTGTAAAAACTCTTTTGAAAGCAGTGAAATTAATTTGATTTAAATTAGGAAACCAAACAAAAGGATTAGCTGTTGCCAAAGCATTATTAGCTTTAATACTCGTTACAATTACCATCCAAAAAGGAATTAAATAAATTAAAGAAAAACCAATTAAGATAAGATATAAAATAGTTTTATTAATAATTTTCTTGCTCATTGTTTAACCCATTTCTTTGAACCATAAAAATTAATAAGGGTTAAAATACCTGTTATTACTAATAAGATAACACTCACAGCTGAAGCACTCCCTAACCCACCAACTGTATTGAAACCCTTTTGATATAAATAAAAAACAATAGTTAATCCAGCATCTTTAGGACCTGTAATAGAAACTAAATTAGAATTAATAGAGTTTATAGCTTGGAAGCGAGTAAACTCTTGCAAACCTCCAATTATACCAACAATAAATAAATAAAAAGTTGTCGGTGATACTAAAGGTAAAGTTATTTTAGTAAACTTTTGCAAAGCATTAGCTCCATCTATTTCAGCAGCCTCATAATATAAAGGATTAATAGAAGTTAAAGAAGAAGAATATAAAATCATTGAAAAACCTATTCCTGTCCAAACTCCCATTAAAATCATCCCCCACATAAAATACTTCTCATCTCTTAACCAAGCAATATCTTTAATACCAAAGACACTTAAAAATTGATTAATTAAACCATAATTAGAATCTAACAAAGCTCTCCACATTAAAGTAATATCCACCACTGAACAAATATAAGGAATAAAAAAAATTTTTCTAAAAACAGGTTTAAACTAAAGTTATTGATTTAAAATAACAGAGATTATAAAACCAATAAG
>JAISJY010000203.1 GCA_031261365.1 Caryophanales bacterium
TGCTGAATTAAAAAACAAACAAGGCGAATTAATTGTTGAGCTTCAAAAAACAAAGAAAAGATGTACAATCATTTACTTTATTATTGTTGTTTTGCTAATTTCATCATTATTAGTATTAATAGGCTTTTATTTATACTATACTGGAAGGTTTGATTCTTTAACCCAGGCTATTGTTCCATTTGCTGTAGTATTATCTATGTTATCATATTCGTGCAAAAATTATTTTATAAATAAGTTTTCTAGAAAAATAAGAAAATTAAATGAAAAAATAGCAGAAACAAGACAAAAAATAAATGTAATATATGATTTAGAATATAAAAATGTTGAAGAAGATACTAAAATAATAGAAAGTATTAATAATTTGCCTAGAGCAGAATCAATAGAAGATCTACCTATCGAAAAAGATAAACCTATTCAAATAATAACAAAAATTATTGGACTACTTAGTTTATTTATTGGAGGAAGTTCTGCAATAGCTTCTACAACGCTTGTTGATGAAATTCATCCAGCTGTTTTTATCATTATGCTTGTTATGGGAATATGGCTTCATATTTATGGATATTTTGCTATTTTCACTAAAAGACCTATTTGGAGTATGTACTGGCCATCAATGGCTATTGGCTCTATAGCAATACCTCCTTTAGTATTATTATTTATTACTATAAGTTTTCAAGAATGGGTATATGCCATAAGTACTATTTTAGGAGCGGTAATAGGGTTAACTTTATTTACATTAATGATGATTTATAAAGTATACAAACCTAATAAAGCTAAAAGGAAATTTTTAGAAGATAATAGAGGACTATTATATACTATTGATACATCAAACTTAGAAAATTATCATTATAAGTTTGAAATGCGTAACTTAAAAAATGATTATGTTTGGTCTAAAATCTTTACTAATATAAAACATGTTAATGTATTAATGAAATATGTTGAGGGAAAATACATATTTATTGAAGAAATTAGAGCAGTTGAAATATTAAATGCTAATTATGAATCAGCAAAGAAACTCATTGACTTATATAATGAAGATGATGGTCGTCCTATATATCAGTTTGCTGAAAGCATTGTAGATGAAAATACTCTAAATATAGAGCGTTTAAGTGAAAAGTTAAATGAATTGGAATTTCTTAAAGACAAGATAGATGTTGTAGATAATACTATTACTATTTCATTTAATGCATATTTAACAGTGTATTGGTCTGATGACTATTGCGGTTATTTAGATACTCATTTTCATCCTACATTATTTGAAGGAGTTGAGTTTGTTCAGCAACTTATAAATGAAGATATTGTATTTGTTTTAAATAAGATTACTAAAAGGTGGAAGTCTTTTCCGGGATATTTAATAAATGAATTAATTAGAAAAAACGAAAGAAAACAGACAATAATTTTTTCGGCTGTAAAGATTTATAAAGAATAAATAATAATGTTATTAATATCTCAGCTGATAGTGAAATTATTTAAAAATAAACCTTAATATTTACCTATCTTAATTGGTGTGATAGAAAATAATAATAACATAAATAGACTGTAATGTGCTTTTATGTATAGAAATATAGAAAATCCCAATAAAATATCCATGAAATGATAAAATTATATTGATTAGATAAATCTATTGTAAAAACAGGGGGAAAATATGAAAGACAAAGCTATTGATATTCGGTTGTTTATGATAATCTTATATATTTAAATATGTTTGGACATTTTGGTTTTTCGTATGTAGGCTTGATTTTTTTATTAATGCTTTTTCTTCCCAACTTACTATGGATAAAAAGACAACCAAAGGGGTATGAAGAACTTGCCAAAAACGAGAATAAAGTTTTTCTTGCTTTTGAACATATTGGTCAAATCGCTGTTGTTGTTATTGCTGTTATTTTTAATGATTACAATATTTCGGTGATAACACCTTGGATTATTTGGTTTCTTGTTGCATGTGGTTGTATGCTTTTATATGAAATAGCTTGGATAAGATATTTTTATAATCCTTCACTTAAGAACTTTTATGTTAGACTTTTATTTATCCCAATACCTCTAGCAAGTTTGCCAGTTCTTGCTTTTTTATTTCTTGGTATATATGGCAAAGTGATTTGGCTTTTGCTTGCAGTTATTATTTTTGGAATAGGTCATCTTGGAATACATATTCAGCATATTAAAACTCTAAAAAACAAAGTGTGATATTTTAGACTTTTGGAAAAGGTATAAGTATAGTTATAAAAAGCTTATATCTAATTTTTTCAACTTAACCATAACTAACGAGAACAGTCATAATAAATAGAAAATGAGAGTTGTTTTTGACAAATTGTTTTATATTACGCAAAATCCATTATAAAAAGGTATATAATAAATGAGGTAGAGGTTAATAATAAATGAAGATTTTGATTACAGGCGGAGCAGGTTTTATTGGTGGTAATTTCATTCATTATATGCTTAATAAATATAATGACTATTCTTTTGTTTGCCTTGATGCTTTAACTTATGCTGGTAATATGGAAACAATAGAAACTTTGCTTAATAAAGTTAATTTTAAATTTGTTAAAGGTAATATATGTGATAAAGATTTAGTCTTTAATTTATTTGAAAAAGAACAATTTGATATAGTAGTTAATTTTGCTGCTGAATCTCATGTTGACAGATCAATAGAAAATCCTAGAATCTTTTTAGAATCTAATATTTTAGGTGTGCAAGTTTTAATGGATGCTTGTTTAAAGTATAAAGTTAAAAGATATCATCAAGTAAGTACGGATGAAGTTTATGGAGATTTACCTTTAGAGAGAATAGATTTATTTTTTACAGAAGATAGTCCTATTAAAACATCTTCACCTTATTCGGCTAGTAAAGCTTCAGCAGATTTATTAGTATTAGCCTATTCTAAAACTTTTAATCTTCCAATGACAATATCAAGGTGTTCTAACAATTATGGTCCTTATCATTTCCCTGAAAAGTTAATACCTTTAATGATTAATAAAGCTTTAAATAATGAACAGTTACCAGTCTATGGTAATGGTAGTAATGTTAGAGATTGGTTATATGTAGAAGACCATTGTTCCGCTATAGATTTAATAATACACAAAGGTAATATTGGAGAAATCTATAACATAGGTGGACATAATGAGAAATCTAATTTGGATGTTGTTAAGATTATATTAAAACTTTTAAATAAAGATGAGAGTCTAATATCTTATGTTAAAGATAGACCAGGTCATGATTTAAGATATGCTATTGACCCAACTAAGATATTAAGATTAGGCTGGGAACCTAAGCATAACTTTGAGACAGGAATACAAGAAACAATTAAATGGAACTTAGAACATGATGATTGGATAAGAAGAGTACAAAGTGGTGAATATTTAAAGTGGATGGAAAGGCAATATAAATGGTAAAGGAATTTTGTGAGTAATATATTATTTATAAGTCCATCTTTTTTTGATTATTATAAAGAATTGAAGAGAGAATTAGAAAATCAGGGAAATATCGTTTATTGGTTTGATGATAGACCTAAAACTAATGTTATTCAAAAATTTCTTTTAAGAAAAAAAAGAGTACTCCTTAAAAAAAAAATTGATAGATATTTTTATAATATTTTGCAAGAAATGAGCAATAAAAAAATCAATATTGTTTTTATAATTCTTGGACAGTCATTTTCAGTAAGGCACATTGAAATATTGAAAAAAAAATTTAATATGGCTCAATTTATTTATTATACATGGGACTCTGTGAAAAATTTTCCATCATCACTAGAATTATCAAAAAGGTTTGATGTTGCTTATTCTTTTGATAATGATGATGTAAAAAAATATGCTCATTTGAAATTTCTCCCCCTGTTTTTTTATGATATTTCTGCTATAGATAATAATAAAATTTTTGATTTTTCTTTTGTTGGAACTATTAAAAAAGGGAAATATAAGATTATATTCAATATAATTAACAAATTAAAAAAGGATTTTCCAAATCATTATGTATATATGTACTTACAACATAAACTAGTTTTTGTTTTTTATAAGATTTTTTCAAACGAATTTAAAACTGCAAAAATGAGAGATTTTAATTATAAACCTTTATCTAAAGAAAAAACATTAGATGTTTTTAAAAAATCAAAAGTAGTTTTAGATATACCAATGAGTGATCAAGTAGGTTTAACAGAGAGAACTTTTGAAACCTTATCATTACAAACAAAATTACTTACAACAAATATTAATATAAAAAAATATGATTTTTATAACAATAAAAATATATTTGTTTCTGAAAATGGAAATATTCCTGAAAAAGTATTTTTTATTGAACAATACGATTTAAATTATAATTTGTCTAATAAATATAATATTTCTAATTTTATTCATAAAATTTTGTGTAGTGAAATAAACGGAAATAATTAGATTGGGTTTAAACTGTGTTATAAAAAGGGATAATAATGGAGGTTGTGATGGAAATGAATTTAAAAAAAGTTTACTTTGTAGGTAAGAAATGTACAAAAAAGATTTCACAAAGTTTGTGATAATTTAGCAAAAAGCATCGGAGGAAATTATGAAAGGCATTGTTTTGGCAGGTGGAAGTGGTACAAGATTATATCCTATTACACAGGTAGTGAGTAAACAACTTTTACCTATATATGATAAACCTATGATTTATTACCCCTTAAGTATGTTGATGTTAGCTGGAATAAAAGATATATTAATTATTTCTACACCAGAAGATACTCCAAGATTTAAAACATTATTAAAAGATGGTTCACAATTTGGAATTAATTTATCTTATGAAGTACAACCTTCTCCAGATGGTTTAGCCCAAGCTTTTATTATTGGGGAAAGGTTTATTGGGAAAGATAATGTTTGCCTTGTTTTAGGTGATAATATTTTTTATGGTAATCAAATGAAGCAGAGGTTAGCTGAAGCCGTAAATAATGCTTTAAATAGTAAAGCTACAATATTTGGTTATTATGTTCATAATCCTAATCAATTTGGTGTAGTTGAATTTGATGAAGAATATAATGTGACAAGTATAGAAGAAAAACCTGTAAATCCAAAATCAAATTATGCCGCTACAGGGTTATATTTTTATGATAATAGAGTAGTTGATATCGCCAAACATATAATACCTTCTAAAAGGGGAGAGTATGAAATAACAGATGTAAATAATGAGTATCTTAAATTAGGTGATTTAAAAGCTACTATTTTAGGTAGAGGGTTTACTTGGTTAGATACTGGAACAACTGAGTCTTTATTAGAGGCAAGCAATTTTGTCGGAATCCTTCAAAGAAATCAAGGAATGGTTATTAGTTGTTTAGAGGAAATAGCTTATAAACAAGGATGGATTAGCAAAGATAAAGTAATAGAACAAATAAAAACATTAAAAAACAATTCATATGGAAAACATTTGTTAAATGTTATTAAGGATATGATAAAATATTAATGTGAAAATTATTGAAACGGAATTGAAGGATGCTTTTATAATAGAACCAGATGTATTTAGTGATAATCGTGGCTGGTTTATGGAAACTTATTCAAAAATAAACTTTAAAAAAAACATTGAGTTTGTTCAAGATAATCATTCTTTTAGTAAGGGAAAAGGAATAATACGGGGACTACATTGTCAAATTAATCCTCATTGTCAATCAAAACTTATTAGATGTGTAAAAGGCGAGATAGTTGATGTTATAGTTGATATTCGGCAAGGTTCTCCAACATATAAAAAACATATTAAAGTTTTATTAAATGAAACAAACAAAAAACAATTATTTATTCCAAAAGGTTTTTTGCATGGTTTTTTAACTTTAACCGATAATGTTGAAATCCAATATAAAGTTGATGATTATTATTCAAAAAAATGCGATAGAAGTATAAGTTATAACGATAAAGACATCAATATTAATTGGGAAATAGATAATCCAATATTGTCTGAAAAAGATTTAAAAGCACCTTTATTAAAAGATAGTGATTGCATTTTTGTTTATGGAGAAACAATATGAAAGTTTTGGTAACAGGTGCCAATGGATATATAGGTTCAAAAGTAATAAAACAACTTTTAGATTTAAATTGTGAAGTTATTGCAACTGATATTGATAATAAAAACATAGATGTTAGAGCAAGTTATATATCTGCAAATATTTTTGATATAAAAGATGATTGGTATACTTTTTTTAGTAAGCCAGATGTTTGTTTGCATTTGGCTTGGAGAGACGGATTTATTCATAATTCATTAAAGCATATGAGTGATTTATCTTTTCATTTTAATTTTTTAAATAATTTAATATTAAATGGATTACAGCAAATTGCTATTATGGGAACAGTTCATGAAATTGGTTATTGGGAGGGTGCAGTTGATGAAAATACTCCTTGTAATCCTTTATCACAATATGGCATTGCTAAAAATGCTTTAAGAAAATCAATAGAACTTTTAGTCAAAGAAAAAAAGATTATATTTCAATGGTTAAGAGCGTTTTATATTTATGGAGATGATTTAATTGGCAACTCTATTTTTAGTAAAATAAGACAAGCAGTTAAAGAGGGGAAAAACACTTTCCCTTTTACTACGGGGAAAAACAAGTATGATTTTATTAGTGTTGAAGAATTAGCGAAACAAATATCTACAGTTATCAATCAAAAAGAAATCAATGGTATTATTAATGTTTGTTCAGGAAAGCCTGTTTCTTTAGCTGAACAAGTAGAATGGTATATTACTTATAATAATTTACCTATAAAGTTAGAATATGGAAAATATCAAGATAGAGAATATGATTCGCCTTGTATATATGGAGATAATTCTAAAATTAAAAGAATATTAAATATAGAGTTATCTTTTGTAAACAGAGAAACTATAAAAGTATCTGTTTGTTTGTATTGTTTTAATGGAGAAAAATTTATTAAAGAACAAATCGAGAGCATTTTACCTCAATTATCAACAAACGATGAATTTATTATTTCTGATGACGGGTCAACTGATCGGACTATAGAAATTATTAAATCTTATGAAGACCCTCGTATAAAATTGATTTTTAACCAAAACAAACATGGTTGGGTATCTAATAATGAGAACTCTTTGAAACATTCAACGGGTGATTATATTTTTTGGGCAGATCAGGATGATGTTTGGTCAAATAAAAAAATAGAAGTTATGCTAAAAGCACTTCAACAAAATAACTTGGTTATTTGTGATTGTATTACTACTGATGAAAATTTAAGACCTACTGATTTTTCAAGATTTAAACAATTTTCATTAAAAAATAGTTTTGTAAAAACAATAATAAGAAATCGATTTTTGGGATGTTGTATGGCTTTTGATAGGAAACTTTTAGATTTCGTTCTTCCATTTCCACAAAATCATAGATTACTTGAGTCTGATACTTGGATAGTTTCTGTTGCTTTACGTTATTTTAAGGTTAAACTTATTGATTTTCCTCTTCATTATTATAGGAGACATACAAATAACACATCTAATGGTGGAAGTAAAAGCAGTAATACTATTTTTAATATGATTATTAGAAGAATATATAGATTGTTTAATTTATATTATAGAAAACTTAAAATTGCAAAATATGAAAAACATAAAATTAATAATAGAAAAAATTCGTAGAAGGCTGTACTGGAAAAAATATGGAAAAAGAGTTAACCATCGTGATTTTTCTTTATTTTCCAACAACTGTCTTGCAGGAATAATATATCATGAATTAAAAATCAAATTTCTTTCACCTACAATTAATACTTTCATAAATCCTATAGATTTTATAAAATTTTCTCAAAATATAAATTATTATTTAAGCTTGGAACTTGAATATAATGAAATGTTGTCAAAATCATTTGAATATCCTGTAGGAAATCTCGGAGATGTAACTATTTTTTTTCCACATAAATTTAAAAATTTTAAAGATGCAAAAGAAAAATTTCTCGCTAGATCGAGTAGAATAAATTATGAAAAAATCGGTTTTATTTTTTGCGATGGACTTTCAATTGGTGAAGATAATAATGAAACTACCAATGAAAATATATTTGATTTTTTACAAATTTCATATAATAAAATAATAATTACAGCAAAAAAAATAGAAGATGTTTCTATTCTTCACTCTTCAAAGGTATTTTTTGATCTAGCAACAGCAGAAAAAATTCTTTATAGTTCAACGAAAATAATAGATTTTATTAATTCTATCAATAACGATAAAAAGGATTCTATAGATAAAACCAGAAATACTGAAAATAAAAGAGGTAATATTTAATAATGAAAAATGTTATTTTTAATCAAAAAATATTAATCAGGATAATTTATAATAGCAACATTTATGAATAAAATATTACCTATATTGGGTTTAAATTTTAATGAAAACTAACAAATTAAATATATAAACATAAATTTTGTAGTTATTTGTAGAAAATCAGATGTTAAAGATGTAAAATTAACAAGATTGAATAAGAGTGTAGCAAAAAGAAAGGAATTGAAAAGATAATTATCATGAATATTAAGAAAATCAAAGAAAAAATAATTAGTATCTTTTTTTTAAGTACTTTTTTTGAAGGAATTACTTTCTTTTCTTATAAAACATTTAACTTTAACCTTCCTTTTTTAGTTTCCATGTTTTTATTGTTTTTTGGAATTATAGACTCAATATCAAGTAAAATACCTTATAAAAGAATAATTGTTTTTAATTTATTTGTATTGTCCATAATTCTAACATTAATATTTAATAAAATGGGGCAAAATTTATATTCCGCTTTGTTATATCTTTACTATTTATTCTTGTTTCTTTTTACCTTTGGTTCAATGTCCTTCTCAAATTTCACAAAAACAATTAAATTTTTTGTAATTATAGCAACAGTTTTTTCTATTTTTGGATTATATCAATTTTTAGGATATTCTAAAAATTGGCCATTTTCTCATTTTGACCTTAGAAATTCTCTTACAGTTGGTTACCAAACGCGAGTTTTTTATACAAATTATGGACAATTTAGAGCTCATAGTTTATATAATGAACCTTCTTTCTTTTCACAGTTTTGTGCAATTTCTATTGTTTTTTCATTCTTTCTATTTGCAAATAATAAAGTAACAAAAACATTTTTTTATTTTACAATTGTAACGAATATTATAGGTTTGTTTGTTTCTTTTTCAGGTACTGGATTTATTATTTTGTTAATAGTATCTATATATACTTTTTTTAACAGAAATCTGTTTAAAAAAGTTATTTCTTATGGTTTCTTTTCTCTTATTTTCTTACTAACTATATTAGCTTTTTTTGAGAATGCTTTTCTTTTGAGATTTTTTCAAAACCTTTTCTTAAGAATTAATGAGTTTTCAAGTACTTCTGAGAAAACATCAGCATATATAAGGTTTGTGGCTCCATATAGAATATATTTGTCTCATTTTAATGACTTCATTATTGGCTATGGCCCTGGTAATGATAATTTAGTTTATGTTATGTATGGTACTTCTTATAACGCCCTTTCAGGTATAGTTAAAGTTGGAATAGAACTTGGCTTGTTAGGAATTAGTATGCTATTTTGTTTGTTTATTCTATTAACAAAACCTTTTCAAAAAAATAGTTATAATTTTTTATTTTTTTTACTTCTTGTATCATTGAGTATTGTTGGAATATCAATTGTAGAATCTATGTTTTGGTGCTTTGCTATCTTAATTGGTAGTAATCAATCTTTTTGTGAGACAAAGTTAGGCTTTATCAAAGGAGTTAATGAATGGAAAAAAAGAAGAAAATATTTATAATCTGTCCAAAGAACCGCAGAACTGGAGGGCCTGAGGCATTACATCAACTAAGCTATTATTTAAATTCTATTGGAAATTCTTCTTATATTGTTTATTATGATTGGTTTAATTTTAATGAATATCCAGTAAATATTAATTATGAAATTTATTTAAATAATAATTTTTTAATGTTAAAAGATATTGAAGATTGTATAGATAATGAATTAATTGTGCCAGAAACTAACACTTATTTATTGGAAAGATTTATAAAGATCAAAAAAATAATTTGGTGGTTAAGTGTCGACTACTACTATTCTTATACATTTTTTTACAAGTTTAAGCAATTTGTAAAATTATTATTGCACTATAAGATGAATATCGTATTATTTAAACTTTTTAAAGGAAAGCAAATTAATTTTAGAAAGAAAGATGTTTTTAATCTTGCTGCAAGTTATTATGCTTATGATCATCTTGAAAAAAATGATGCTCATAATAAACAATTATTAATTGAACCAATTTCATTAGAATTTCTTAACGATTATAAACAAAAAAATGACAAAATACGCAGTAATATTGTTTTGTATAATCCAAAAAAAGGGACAAAATTTACTCAAAAATTAATTAGATATTCAAAACAAAGAAAAATTGATATTAAATTTCTACCATTATCTGGCTATAATATTAGCGAATTAAAAACTTTATATCAAAACAGCAAATTATATATTGATTTTGGTGAATTTCCTGGTGCAGAACGCATACCAAAAGAAGCGGTACTTAATGGCTGTCTACTTTTAATCGGCAATAAGGGAGCATCAAATTATTATAAAGATGTTCCGATTTTTGATAAATACAAATTTAATCTTAAACAAAAAAAGCCAAAAGAGTTATTTAAAGAAATTTGTATAAAAATTGAAATGATGTTAAACAATTATGATAGACTTTATGATGATTTTCTTGATTATCGCGTTACTGTACAAAATTTAGAAATCAACTTTATAAAGAGTCTTAAAGACATTTTTAGATAATTTTAATATATTTTTAATTTATAAGATATTAATGATAGAAAGTATTTTAGAAAAAAAGATTATATACTTTATGGGTAGTGAAAGTAAAAAAATTACATAAAGTACTTGTGGCTGTATAAAGGGAAGCAATAGAGGTAAAATGAGATTAGAAAAAATTATTGATGGAAAAAAATTGTTAGTAGAAATGTTAATTCATTTTGATGATATATGCAAAAAAAATAATATTAAGTACTCAATAGGGTATGGAACTTTTTTAGGTGCAATTCGACATGAAGGTTTTATTCCTTGGGATGATGATATTGATGTTATGATGACTAGAGATAATTACGATAAATTAATTTCATTACATTTTATAAGTGAAAACGAAGAGGTGTTTCATTATTCTTATACAAAAGGTTATTATTATCAATTTGCAAAATTTGTTAGAACTGATACAATTTTAAAAGAAAAAAACAGAAGAGAAAATAATATGGGATTATACATAGATATTTTTCCTATAGATTTATTAACAGAAGAATATCTAAAAAAAACAAATAAAAAATTATTGTGGCTTAAGAAAAAAATTCTATTTATAGGTTCAAAAAAAAAGGAGATATTTAAAGCGAATTTTTTAACTTGTATTTTTAAATCTATCGTTTTCTTTGACAGTTTTTTATTTTCTCACACAAAATATTTAGTAAAATATGATAAAATTATTAGGAAATGTGAAAATGGGAATATATTAGTAAATATGGTGTTGACAAGTTATAGTTGTCAAAATAGCCAAATGCCATGCAACTTATTTGATAGTTATTCCTCTTATCTGTTTGAAAATGAGGCTTTCGCTGGGATTGAAAACTTTCATTCTTATCTTTCTATTATATATGGCGATTACATGAAATTGCCCCCAATATCCGAAAGAAAAAATCATAATATTAATTGTTATTATAAAAATAAATAATAGATATGTTAATATTTAGGAGGAGGAAAAGTAATAATGAATAAAGTATATATAGCAATATCTTCAGAGATAATACATGAAGGTATATTAAATGTTATAAACGAAGGGAAGAAACACGGGGAAATCATTATTGGTTTACTTACTGATGAAGTAATTGCTTCATATAAAAGAATACCATTGTTTTCTTATGAAAAAAGAAAAGAATTATTTGAAAGTTTAAAAGGAGTTATTGAAGTAGTTCCGCAAAACACTTTAGATTACACAAAAAATTTAGAATTTATTAAACCTGATTATGTGATACACGGAGATGATTGGAGAAACGGTATTCAACAAAATATAAGACAAAAGGTGATTGATATTTTACAAAAATGGAATGGTAAATTAATTGAAATTCCATATTCAAGTTCAACTAATGCAACTGAGTTTGAATTTGATTATAGGAGATTGTTAAATACTCCAGATACACGGAGGGCAAAATTAAGAAAATCTTTATCTTTGAAACCTTTTGTTTCCTATATTGAAGCTTCAAATGGTTTATCTGGTTTAATTGTAGAAAATACATTTATTGATGATAAAGAAAATGGCTATAGAAAAGAATTTGATGGAATGTGGATTTCATCATTATGTGATTCATCTTTTAAAGGAAAGCCTGACATTGAATTAGTAGATTTAACATCTAGAATAAATACAATCGAAGAGATATTAGAAGTAACAACAAAGCCAATAATTCTTGATGGAGATACAGGTGGTAAGTTGGAACATTTTGAATATAATGTAAGAACATTAGAAAGATTGGGAGTGTCTGCTGTTATTATTGAAGATAAAACTGGTTTAAAACAAAACTCATTATTTGGAACTTCTGCTAAACAAATTCTTGATGATCCTCATGATTTTGCTTTAAAAATTCAAGCAGGTAAAAAAGCACAAATCACTAGAGATTTTATGATTTTTGCTAGAATTGAGGCTTTAATTGCCGGATATGATGTTGCTGAAGCAATGTATAGAGCAAAGATATATATAGAAGAGGGACAAGCTGATGGAATAATGATTCATTCAAAGGAAAAAGATGGAGTAGATATTAAAGAATTTTTAAGACAATTCAGAGAATATTCTAAAGATATACCAGTTATTTTAGTTCCTACTTCTTATAATAAATATACTGAGGAGGAGTTAAATAAATGGGGAGCTAATATTATTATTCATGCTAATCATTTATTAAGAAGTGCTTATCCCGCAATGAAAAAAACGACTGAATCAATTTTAAAACACCATCGTTCATTAGAAGCCTCAAATGAATATTGTATTTCTATAAAGGAGGTATTAGATTTAATACCTGGCACAAAAAATGATTAACACAAAAGATTTTTATGATTTTTTAGTAAAAAATAAAATTGATTTATTTGCTGGGGTTCCTGATTCTTTGTTATCTAGTTTTTGTTCCTGTATAAAAGAAAATAGTAAGCCAAATCATAATATTATTACTGCTAATGAAGGAAATGCAATAGCTTTAGCGGCTGGTTATCATTTATCTACTGGTAAATTTGGGTGTATATATATGCAAAATTCTGGATTGGGTAATGCTATAAATCCTTTACTTTCATTAGT
The DNA here is from genome assembly GCA_031261365.1 of Caryophanales bacterium. Lineage (GTDB taxonomy): Bacteria > Bacillota_I > Bacilli_A > RFN20 > JAISJY01 > JAISJY01. The sequence goes on from JAISJY010000203.1 coordinate 13,255, forward strand.
AGATAAAAAAGTATATTCAATACCTATGTTACTTGTTATTGGTTGGAGAGGCGAACCAAAAGTTCATGATGAACCACAACATATTAAACAAGGGGAAGTAACTCTTGAATTATTAGAAACTATAGGTATCAAATATTTAATACTAAATGATAATTATGTTGAGCAAATATTACAATGTGTTGAATATATGAAAAAAGAAAACGCTCCTATAGCTTTAGTGGTAAGAAAAAACACTTTTAGTAAATATGATTTTAAACCGATAGTTTATAATTATGAATTAACAAGAGAAAAAGCATTAGAAATTATTTTATCTAATATTGATAATAATGACTTAATAGTTTCAACAACAGGGAAAACTTCGCGGGAGATATTTGAAATTAGAGAAAAAAAGAATCAAGGTCATCAAAATGATTTTTTGACTGTTGGTTCAATGGGACATACAGCTTCAATCGCCTATGGAATAGCACTAGGAACAAAAAAGCGTGTTTATTGTATAGATGGAGATGGTTCTTTTATTATGCATATGGGTTCTCTTGGTGTAATAGGAACAAAACAATTAAAGAATTTTAAATATATTTTAAATAATAATGGTGCTCATGAATCTGTTGGTGGACAAGATACTTGTGGTTTTGAATTGAATATTAAAAAAATATTAATGGGATGTGGATTTAAAAAAGTTATTATAGTAGAAAATAGCCGTTCTCTAATTGAAGCATTAAATTTAATTAAAAATAAGAATAAAATGGCAATAGTTATCAATACGCGACAAGGTTCAAGAAATGATTTAGGACGACCAACGACAACACCTATTGAAAATAAAATATCCTTTATGAAAGAATTAAAAAGAAAATGAAAGCTTTAATATTTAATTCTGGAATTGGGAAAAGACTTGGTGATTTTACTGTTCATAATCATAAATCAATGATTAAATTAGATAACGGTGAAACAATATTTGAAAGGCAAATTAGATTTTTGTCAGGATGCGGAATAAAAGAATTT
>JAISJY010000149.1 GCA_031261365.1 Caryophanales bacterium
AAAAGCATCGGTTACTTCACTAATACCGATCGCGGCACGGTGTCTAGCTCCATAATGACCAGATAAGCCTTTATCAGAGGAAGGTAAGAAAGTATGAGCTCTTAAAATAGTATTACCTCTAATAATCACTGCTCCATCGTGTAAAGCAGTTCCATTATAAAAGATAGTTGTTAAGATAGGAGCACTGACAGGGCAGTTAATAGTTAATGAATCTTGAGAGTAGTCATCAAGGTTGGCTTTTCTTTCAATAACAATGATAGCACCCGTTTGACTCTCACTTAACTGCAAGACAGCTCTTTCTAAAGATTCAAAAAGGTCATCATAACTCGCATCCTCATCACTTTTAGCACCGACAAGTATTTTGGCATGTAATTTATTTTGGAAACGCCTAATATCATTTTGAAATAATAAACAAATAACAATGATAATGACTAAGAATAAGAAAGTAACAATAATTAAAGATAAGTATAATTTAAAAAATAATAAGAAGACAGCAATTATAAAATAAATTAAAGTGGCAGAGTAGTAATAAATTGGTTTGATAATTTTATTTGATAAAAAAGAAAAAAGACCTAAGACGACTAATCCGATGATGCTATCTATAATAATGTTAATGTTTTCTAAAATCCACGGCATATAAAACTCCTTCTATATTATAATAGTATATATTAAAATGTTTGTAAAATCTAAAAAAACATAAAAAATAGTAAAGTGGTAAAATATTAATATGCAATCTAAGAAAAAAGAAATAGAAGAATCAATTATTCAAGAAGCCAAAAGCGAGTTCTTACAGTTTGGCTATTTAAATGCTAATTTAAGGAGCATTGCTAAAAGGTGTCATATAACAACAAGTAATATCTATCGGTATTATGAATCTAAGGCTTTAATATTTGAAGCAATAGTTAAACAAGTTTATTTAGAGACTGTTGATGTTTCTTTAGTAGATTATCAAATTATAGATGCTTTAATTCAAGCTAAAAATCCGAGTAGTTTTTTATATAGGGTGGCTAGAAAGTATTTACTGACTAATACTACTGAATTACTTATTTTATGGAATGGTAGTCAAGGAAGTGTTTATGAAAATTATCCTGAAAAGATTTTAGATATTGTGGCAGAGGGTTTAGTTAAATATTCTAAATTAAACAAAGAAAAAACTATATTTTTTGCTAATTTGATTTTAAGTAGTGTCGCGATGGTTTTACAAAAATATCATAATAATCCGAAGATGATAGATGAATATTTACAAGGTGTTTTACCAACAATGGTTCAAAATATAAATAATATAAGGAGTGATTAAATGGAATATAAAAAAGAATTAAGTGGTGTTTGTGCTAAAACGGTAAAGTTTAAAATAGAGAACGAGAGAGTTTATGATGTTTCTTTTGAAGGTGGTTGTAATGGTAATTTAAAGGCAATTTCTAAATTGATAAATGGTTTAAAAGCTAGTGAGATTATTGAGAAATTAGAAGGTAATACTTGTGGTTTTAGAAATACTTCTTGTGCTGACCAATTAAGTAAAGCTCTTAAATCCGTTTTATGAATAATATCTTTAAGAAGTATTCAACTATTATGCTTTTTGATGTTGAAACTAGTGGTTTAAGTCCTTTTTATGATGAGATAATTGAGTTTGCAGGGGTCTTTATTACTTCTTCTGGTATTGAAAACGAGATTAGTGAATTAATTAAATTAAATAAACATAGTAGATTAGATAGTAAGATTATTGAATTAACAGGTATCACGGATAATGATTTAATGAGAAAGGGTATTTCTCATTTAGAGATAGCTAATAAAATTAAAGATAATTTAAAAGGTGATGTTTTATTAATTGCTCATAATGCTCAATTTGATATTCAATTTTTATTAGAGTTATTTAAAGAAACAAAAAACACTTTAAGTAATTTTGATGTTTTAGATACTTTAACAATTTTAAAAGATAGAAAAGAGTTTCCTCATAAATTAAGTGATGCTATTGTTTATTATGGTTTACAAGATTTAGTAAGTAATTCCCATCGGGCTATTGATGATGTTAAAGCCACTTATGCGGTTTTATTAAAGATGGATGAAGAGTTAGCAGATATTGATAAATATATAAATCTATTAGGTTTTAATCCTAAGTATAGTTTGACTACTAGGTTACCCAATGTTAAATATGTAGCCCAGCCTTATGGGTCAAACATTAAGTTATATAACAAATAAAAAAAGGTTCTCGTTGGAGAACCCTTTTAAATTATCTAGTTATTTATTGATACTTAAAGAACTCTTTGAAATTATAGATATCTCCATCTTTCCAATAACCTAAGACTTTTGATAAATCAGTGAAATTATATTTACCACTAACCCATGCTCCTTTAGTGACACTCCAAATAGCCCCGTCTTTATAGAAAACAGTTGTTGGTGTTTCAAAACTATAGTGGTCAGCATACCAAGGGTGTTTAATATCGGCAGTATATGAAGGCCATGATTCAACTTCATTTCCTGACTGTTCAGCATATACTTCAACTATTGGTTCTAATATAGCTTGAATATCAGAGAGAGCAACTAAGGATTCACTTTCTTTTTCAGAAGAGGCTTTTTCAGACAAGTCTTTAACATCAAATACATATAAGTTTTCTATTTTATCACCACTTGCTTGATATTGATTAATTAATTTAGCAAATTGTTTACAGTTTGCACAGTCTTCTCTAGTAAATATTAGAATAAAATCAGTTGGTCTATCACCGCTTCCACCTTCTTCTTGTAAACCAATTAACCATTTTAATTCATCAATTTTTTTAAGTTCTTTAGAATTGTTAAAATTGAACTTTTCTTCTCCACCTTGACCCCAAGTTTTAATCCAGTCAATTAATTTTGGAATACCGGTTAAAGCAAAGATAAGAGCAAAGATAGCTCCAACAACTAATAAAGGTTGAATCCAAGCATTTAATTTTATAAAATGAACGACAGCTCTAAAGCCTCTAGCGATCCCCCGACCGATAGTAGCAAAGAATTTTTTAAACTTATTTTCTTTCATATTTCCTCCAAGAAACAATAGCCTAATTATTTTAGCACTATGAACATTAGATTACAAATTATTTTTAACGATTAAGACCAAAATATTTGTATATTTCTAATAAACACACTAATAATGATATAATAAATATTGTGAAAAGTGAAACAAAAAGTAAAATAATCAATTATTTTATTAAAGGATATCTAATTTTCTTGACCTTATACCTCTTAATTGCAAGTATTTCTTATTTAGTTATGATTAATAAGTTCACAGTGGGAGACCCTATTCTATATTTATATAAAGATTATAGATTTTTCTTTTTTCCTCGTTTAATAGATTCTATGTATCGAGTCGCGACTTTTAATTATATCGGCTTTCCAGAGGTTTTGAAAACTATTTACTATTTTTTAAGTGCTTTATCTTTTCAAGAGTATTTATTTATTTTCTACCCTTTGATTATTCTTATACTTTCTTATAAAGATTCTCATAATTTAAAATATCTCCATAATGTTTATTTCTTTTTAGGCTTAGTTCTTTTGCAATTTACAATTTTAGGTTTAGTTAGTTTTTTAAGTTTCTACTTAATGTATATTAGTTATCAAACAGCTTTAAATTGGGCAAAGATAGTTTTTATTGTTTCAATAATAGTGATTTCTTTGTTTTTACTCTATAATTTTTTACTCTATTTTAAAAAAAGTGTATAATTAAAAATGGTGAAAATATTAGAACCTGACTCGGTACATACCTTAGCAATAACCTTCAGAGCCCCACAAATAATAATGTGTGCAGTTTTGTTATTTTGTTTTGTTATAGCCGCGATTTGTTCTTTGGGAGAAACTTCTTTAAATAGTTCTAATTTGATTAGAATTAAACAATATACTCAGTCTGGTTCCAAAAGTCAAAGAAAGAAAGCCAGAAGAGCTTTAAAGATAAAAGAGAAATATGCCAAGTTTTTAAGTTCAGTTTTAATTCTTAATAATATTGTTAATATAGCGGCTAGTAGTATTACAACTTTTATTTTTGTCGATTCTTTGAAGTTAGGTGGTAATGGTGTTTTATATTCTACTATTATCATAACAGTCATTATTATTGTTTTTACCGAGTTAGTTCCCAAGAACTTTGCTAATGTTTATCCTGAAAAGATTTTAATTGCTTTGTCTTTCCCTTTAACGATTATTTCTTTTATTTTTAGACCTTTAAGTTTACTTATTGAAGTCTTTTCAAAAAAGATAGAGGAAAAAGCGGAGGAAACAGAAGAGAGAGCAACAGCGACTGAAGATGAATTGGGTGATTTAGTGGAACAGATGGAAAAAGAGGGTGAACTTGAACATTCTGAATCTCTTTTAATCACGAATTCTATGAAGTTTGATGATACAACTGTTCACTCTGTTATGCTTGATAAAACTTTAGTTAAATATGTGGATGCTGATAGTAGTTTTAAGGAAATTGTTGATTTCTTTTTAAGTATTCCTCATACTAGAGTACCTGTCTTAAAAAATGATAAAGTAATTGGTATTATTAATCAAATAGATTGTTTTAAAATCCAAAATAATACGACTTTAAGTGATAATCAAAAGAAGAAATTAGTAATTAAACCTCCTGTTTATGTAAGTTATCGGAAATCTTTACAGTTTGCTTTAGAAAGGTCTCAAAGAAATGCTTCTCATTTATTAATTGTTGTTGATAATATGAAAG
>JAISJY010000068.1 GCA_031261365.1 Caryophanales bacterium
ATTTACAATCAATTAAAGAAAAAATAATTCAATCTTTTAACTTCAAATATAGAAACAGGTATTAACCCTATTTTTCTGTTATCAAAATATATAAATACAATTTCCTATACAACAAAAAAGAGAACATTTCTGCTCTCTCTTGTATTTTCTAATTACTCCAAAGTCCGTGTAGATTACAATACTCAAATACTTTAACTACTTTTTCTCCATCTGCCAACAAGAATGTTGTTATTGGTCTTTCAGTATTTTGAAGATATTTAATTTGAACCATTGATGTTGTCTCAAGAACAATAAATGATATATGATGTTCTGCAGTACTAGGGTGTATCACTGAACCAACTTCAACTATTGCTGACTTTCCAATGACTTTAACTATTGGAACATGTTTTTCATTAGCCCCGTCCATACTATTAGGAACTAATTCTACCATCTTTTCTCCACAACAAACTAAAGGTACTTGACTATCTTCTAAAAGTGTTATGATATTTCCACAATGTTTACACCTAAAAAATCTTGGTGCCATAATTTATTTCTCTTCCACAAAAACAGATTTTGGTTGATGGCAAAGCGGACACTTCTCAGGAGCACTTTCTCCAACATGGACATAGCCACAAACGCTACATTTCCAAACCCTAATACCTGTCTTTTTTTCTAGTTCTTTAACACCTTTTAAATCTTTTAATAATTTTAAATATCTTTCTTCGTGTCTTTTTTCAATAGCTGCTGTTAATCTAAACTTATTCGCTAAATCTTTAAAACCTTCTGCCTCTGCTTCCTTAGCAAAATCTTCATACATTGTAGTCCATTCATAATGCTCTCCACCAGCCGCAGTTACTAGGTTTTCAGAAGTAGCATTAATACCACCTAATTCTTTAAACCAAAGTTTAGCATGTTCTTTTTCATTATTTGCCGTTTCTAGAAAGATATCAGCAATTTTTCCTAATCCTTCTGCCTTAGCTTTTTCAGCAAAGAAAACATATTTATTCCTTGCTTGACTTTCTCCTGCAAATGCAGTTTGTAAATTCTTTTCGGTTTTACTACCTTTTAATTCCATCTTAATTTTCCTCCTTGGAACAATTTTCACACACCCCAAAAAAGTTAATAATATAACTATTTATATGATGTTTATCGGCTAATTTTTCTAAATCTAAGTTTATTTCTGGCAAATCAAAAACTCTACCACATTTTTCACAAACAAAATGATTATGCTCCTTTAATGTTCTATCAAAACGGTCAGGTAAATGAGGCATCTTAACTCTTCTTATTAGACCTTTGTCACTCAAATAATTAAGAGAATTATAAACTGTGGCATGAACAATATTTTTATCTAGTTCTCTAGCACTAATAAATATCTCATCAGCCGTGGGATGATCCATTCTAGTTTGCACGATAGAATAAATTAGATTTCTTTGGTTTGTCATTTATCTCCTTTTAGACTTTTAGAATTAGTCTAAATCTATTATATCATACTCTTTTAAAATAACAAAATAAAAATATATTTTATGAGAAATTAAAATTACCTTCTTCATAAAGATGCTTTATAATTATTACATTGGCCCATAGCCAAGCGGTAAGGCAAACGGCTCTGACCCGTTTATTGCAAAGGTTCAAATCCTTTTGGGCCAGCCAATAGTCTATAATGTACTCACAAAGTATAATTAAAATAAAGTCGACAAAGTTTCCAAAAAAAGAAATTGTGTCGACTCTTTCTATTCAAATATAAATTAAATTATCTTTAATCTTTCTTTACCACTACTATTTGGAGAATGAATAGCTATTCTTCTTTGCCCTTCTTTATCAATAAAAATCATCCCATGTCCCCCATCATTATCATAAATTAATTGGTCATCCTGTTTCCAAGGTCCAAAAATATTAAAGGCTGTAGCATGAGCTAAAGCATAACCATTCTTAGAAAAACTAGACCATAACATATGATATTGCTTATTCTCAAAATAAACAAAAGGACCATCGGTAATAAAGCCACCCTCTTTAACAGGAACCACCCAAGAAGCATCTTTAGCTGTGAATAAAAGTTTAGGTTCTCCAATAGTATCACTTAAATCTTTCTTTAATTCTTGAATATATATTTCACCATTAGTTACCTGTAACCATTCATGACAAAAAAAGATATAAGGCGTTTTTTTATCAACATACAATGTTCCATCTAAACTAAACCATTTTTTTGGAGTAATGCCCTCTTTTGACAAAGGAACATATTTTCCCAAAGGTTTATCAGAAACAAATATTTGAGTTGCCCTTCCTCTCTCTTTAGAATACATAGTTCCAAATAAATAATACTTACCATTATATTTATGAACTTCAGGTGCCCAAAAAGAGTTTTCAGCCCAAAAACCATCATACTTCTCAAAAATAACAGTCTTATTATCAAAATATATTAAATCTTTAGAAGTATAACCAATAAAACCACTATCAGAAAAAGTTCCATATAAATAATAAATATCATTATCTAATAAGATAAATGGGTCTCGGACTGTTAAATCATCTCTATGAATCACAAAATAGCCTCCTTTTAAAAAGTAATTAAGCCTTTTAAAGTTTCTACATAATATAAATAACCTTCTCTACTAGGATGAACATTATCACCAGACATATATTTACTTTGATTAACATTAAATATACTAGGTGTATCAATATAATGAAAATTAGCAAAAACATATTCGTCTCTTATTTTTTCTGTAACTAAAGTCGTGTATTGGTTTTTAGCCCCTGCTTCATTTACTCTGTTTTCAATACCAAGATAATAAATATTACTTTCTGGTAAAGCAAGTCTAATAAAATCAAGGGTGGTTGTAATAATATCATAATACTGATTTATACTCAGATAAGCACTATCATTTACATCATTAGTTCCAATATGAATAACAATATTTTTAGGATGATAATTAATAATTAAACGGTCTCTCATAAACATCCAATCACTAGCTTTAGAACTTGATACTCCAGCCGTAAAACAATTTAAATCTTCAAAATCAGTATAGAAATCCCGCCAAAAAACATTAGGGTCAAAAAAAGAATCTCCCCAAAATAAAGTCGGACTATCTTGAACACCATTAAGTCCAAATTGCTCGACACGGGTATGGACATCAACATTAAACTTAAACTCTTGTTCCTGTCTAACATTTATCTTAAAACTTGTTTCAGTTCCGTCTTGCATAGAAGCATAAACATCTGTTGAACCAACTAATAAAGGGTAAGCTAAATCATTTTCAATAAAAGCAATACTTTCATTTTCTATCTCATAATATAAATCAACACTACTTAAAACTCCATTAACTAATTTATTTATCGGCATAGCAGAATAATTCAAATACAAAACAACCGTATTAATTTTTAATTCATTCTCTGTTATATCTGAACTTAAAAGACTAGGTTCCTGAGAACTTGGAGTATTACAACCTAAAAGCAAAAATAATAAACTAATCAATAAACATTTTTTCATATAAACCTCATTAGAGCCCCTTTTCAGAGGCTCATATTAAATCTAAGCTACTGCACTAATATTACTAATTGTCGCATTACCTTTTAAAACTGCAAACGATAAAGTATAAGTGCCAGAATAATTATCATGACCTGTTAAAGTATAAGGAACACCATCTATAGAAATAGCATAATTATTCATTAAACCATCCCCATTAGCTCCTTCACTTGTTAAAACTCTAGTTATGACAATATGATATGTTTTGCCAACTTCTAAATCACCAACACTAGTATGTCCCCAATTAAAACCTAAACCAGAGCCACCATCCCAACCCCAAGCCTCCATACCTGTTTCATAATTTGATAATAAAACAGAACGGCATTCTTTAACTAAACCCTCAGTTCTTTGCATTGTAAAAGCAAATCTATAAGCATCTTCATCATTACCATAAGCATCAATTTTATAATCAAATTCAATACTAGCACTAGGAGCATTTGCTGGGAAAACTAAGGCTTCACCAGCTGAGTATGCCCGACGGTCTTTGACATTATCAAAAGGCCAACCGTTAGTATTACCAATAAAGTTTATAGTTTTACTATCTGCACTAACTGTTGTTGAACCAGCTAAAGCGGCTAATAACTTACCTTCATTACCAGCTAAATAATCATTAATAACCGTCATACTAGTACTCAAAGTAATATTTGTTACTTCAACTTTTGCTCTTTGAACAGAAATTGTTGGAATAGCATCAACGCCCCCTAATCCTGCCCAAGAAGCATCAACATATTGTAAAATATCATCAACAAAATAATAAACCTTACCTTCTTTAAGAACCGTTGTTAATTTATAGTTAGTAGCATCAAGATTTTGAATACCACCTTGACCCCAAACTTGAGTTCTATCCGTAAATTGACCCCATTGAATTGCACTTCCTACTAATTCCTCACCAATAGCTTTTTTACTACCATCTCCAAAAGCAACACCCCAAGACCTTTGACTAATTCCACTCAAAGCAGTAAGAGGTTTAGCATGTATAGAAACTTGGTCCCAAACCCAAAAACTCTCTAAAGTCTTAAAAGTAGCCTCAGCATAAAAAAACTTACCTTGATAATCAAAAGCCGCCTCTGCTAAAGCCTCATCAGCATTAACACTTAATTTACCTTCTCCCAAAGCACTATAATTAAACTTATTAGCATAAGGATGGGTAGCACTAGGAGTTGTATTAATTAAAGGAACTTGACTAACTGCACTAATATTACTAACAGTTGCATTACCACCTGAACAAGAAAAAGATAAATAGAAAGTTCCAACATTTGAACTATTAACAGTTTCAAAAGGAGCACTATTTCCAACCTTAACTAAAATATGTGTTCTATCAGAGATAACTCTCGTAATAACAACATGAACAGTTTGACCAACTTCTAACTCTTCTAGAGGAAACTCAGTTCCTTGAATGGCTTGACTTGGTGAATCATTCCAATTCCAACTATTATTACCAATAGCAGAATTCTTAAAATAAACAGATCGGCAGTCAGTACCATTTCCATCTCTAAATCTCATATTAAAAGCAAAAACATAAGAATCAGCATCATTACCATAAGAATCTACTTTATAATCAAACTCAATTCTCGCACTCTCATTAGCTGGGAATACTAAAGCATCTCCTGCTGAAAATGCTCTTCTATCTTTTAAATTAATAATATCAGAAATATTATTGAAAGTAACAGTCTTACTATCCGCACTAACAATAGTGTTAGCTGGGTCTGCTACTAATAACTTACCCTCACTACCTGCCAAATAATTATCAATAAAAGTAACATCAGTCTTTAAATCAAAACCTGTAACCTCAACTCTAGCATCTTGAACAGAAATAGTTGGAATAGCTTCAACATCTGCTAATCCTGCCCAACCAGAACTAACATATTGTAAACCATCATTAACAAAATAATAAACTGTCCCATCTTTTAAAATAGTTGATAAT
>JAISJY010000124.1 GCA_031261365.1 Caryophanales bacterium
GTCAAGGTTTATCTTTAGGTATTAAACAACTTTTAGCAATTTCTAGAGTTTTCTTATTATCACCAAATATTATTGTTTTAGATGAAGCAACTTCTAGTATAGATACAATGACAGAACAATTTATTTATGAAGGTTTTGATAAAATAATGCAAGGGAAAACAGCCTTTATAGTAGCACATAGATTATCAACAATTATCAATGCTGATTTAATATTAGTTATCAAAGACGGTCTTTTAATAGAACAAGGAAAACACCAAGAATTATTAGAAAAGAAAGGTTTCTATTATAGTTTGGTTCAAGCTCAAAACCAATGAAAATAACTATTATTGGCTTTACAGGCTCTGGGAAATCTACTCTTTCTAGTAAATTAGAAGAAAAGTATTCTATTCCTGTTTTACATTTAGATGAAGTTAGATATAATCCAGACTGGACTTATAAACCTTTAAAGGAAGCCGAAGAAATCATTGGTGATTTTTTATTAAAAGAAGACTTTATTATTGAAGGGAATGCTTATTCTTTAGCCTTAAATAGATTTGATTTAAGTGATTTAATTTATGTTTTAAATATCAATAGGTTTACTTGTTTTAATAATGTTTTAAAAAGAATAAGAGAAAACAAAGATAAACAAATATATAAACATAAATTAACTTTTTCTTTTACTTTGTGGATGTTGTTTGGCTCTCATCAAAGAAAATATAAAAAAATAATGAAAGATATTATTAATAAATATCAAAATAAAGTAATTGTTATTAATAGTTTAAAACAATATAAAAAACTATAACCTTTTCTTAAATCTTAATTGTTTAGAACCAAATAATAAAATACCTACTATAACAAAAGCTATTATTATAATAACTGCTAATATAATCCGATAGAAGTAATCCCAAACAGTTGGCTGATACATATTTGGTTTTAATTCGTCCATCAATTTATTTTGAGGTAATTCAAAAACACCCCAATGTGTTTCAGAAAAATTAAAATAAGCTTCACTATTTCCATTATATTCTAAATAATCACTATGTTTTCCTAAATCATTGTAGTAATCATAACTTATTTTATGAACATTATTCAACTTATAGATAAACTGTAAGTTTTCGCCTATTAATATATCTGATAATAAGCTGTTATTTGTTAAAACTTTTTCTTGGTCATAATCATTAGGAGCATAATAAATCTTTATCTTTAAAACTGTTTCAAGATTATCTTCATCATTATTATTGAGATTTCCCTCAACAACATAATAAATATATTGATTATTTGGATTATCTTTAACATTAAAATCATCTAAAAAACTATAAGCATTTGCCTGTTCAATATTCATATTAGCAATTTCAGTATAAGAAGAATAATTTATTTCAAGGTCTCTTAAACCAGCATAAACTTTTGCATTTGCAAGGTTCAAACCAAAAACATAATTTTCATTATAAACATAAGACATCGCGGGTGTGGTGCAACCTAATAACATAAACAGCAAACTTAATGATAAATATTTTTTCATAATTTTAAGTTATTATCATGAGTAAACCCATTATTCAATTTTAAAAAAGTCTTCATATTTCTGTGTTCCTTTTTCAGCAATTACATCATACTGCCTAAAACGAATTTGATTGTCTTCTGTGTTAAAATAATAGCTAAATTTCAATCTATTCCCAAGTATACCAGAGGCAAAAGCACTGTTAAGTATTTCTAAATCTCTTTCACCTAGACTTTCAGAATAAACTTTAGTAATAAAAAGAATATCGTTTCCACCCAAATATTTACCTTTCAATTCTTTTACAGTTAATAATATATTTATAAAAAGAAAAGTATAGTCTGTCCAGCGGTCTATAGCAATTGTATTTTCTTTGACAAAGTCACTATATATTGTTCCAGTAAGATACTCAATAGTTAAAATATCTTTATTTTCTTCATCTATATCTACAATTTCATAAACAGCATCTTCTGGTAAAAAAGGTCCACCTTGACTAATCTTAACTCTCATCCATATATCTATTTCTTCATTGATTTCGTATTCATTTTTTTCAACTAAAAGTTTAGTATTTACAAAAGATGAAGGATCAATATGCCATCCAATGCCATCACAACTTATCAAGACAAACAGCAAACTTAATAGTAAATATTTTTTCATGATTTTAAGTTATTATCAAATGGACGGCATTAGAAATATAATTAGTAGATATAAAATTTAAACTTGTATCACTTTTTATTGTATATACATATCCTTTTTGTTCTTGTACTATAATCAAATCGTTATAACAAACAATTTTTACAAAAAAAGTTTCACGATTTAATATATTATAAACCCACATATCATCTTTTCCAAACATACTAGAGGCTAAATATCTATCATAAAGAAATGTATCAGCCAAGGTATATCTGTAATCAGTAGATATACCCCAAGAAAATTCATTAATATCAATTGAAATCAATGAATTACCTTGTGAATATTCTTTAGCATCAGAACGATTAAAACCCTCATATCTCACTAAAAAACAATAACGCAAAAAAGAAGAAGAATTAACCAAAGTTTTCAATTCATTTATTTCATTTTTAATGTCTATTAATAAAAAATTATTATTTATTACTTGTTCATTAAACATTTCAATTCCTTTATAATAAAAAATAACATTATAGGTAATATTTGTATATACTTTTGTTTCTAGTTTCTCCCAAGATAGTTTTATTTCATTAGAATTTGGTATAGAAGTTTGAATTAAATTACCAGCTGTTAAATTGCTATTTTCTAAAATTGTTTTTAACTCTGTTTCCTGTTGTGCTGTTAAAAATAATTTAAGGCAAGTACTAACAAAAGTTCTCAAAAGTTTAGTTTGTT
>JAISJY010000125.1 GCA_031261365.1 Caryophanales bacterium
GTTCAAGAGTTTTTAAATCCTCGTATGCCCCACCTCTAAAAGGACTAATAGCCGTATAACCTTTCTTATTTAAGACTTTGCTAACACTTATAAAACTTCTTTCAACATCAACAGACATACTTATTTCATTTGATTTATTACTTAAAACACTCAATAAAGTTTTACTATTCATGATTAAATTAGCCGAAGGACTATTACCTAAAGAAGAAACAAATTGATACTTAGTAGCATCTGAAAAATCATATCTTTCATTATTAAAATATAAAACTAAACCATCGGGTGTTACCATATTAATTTGACCACTTTTAATAACATTATCAGGAACAGTTTCATCTACTTTAATCTTTCCCAAGTTAGCAAAATTACCATAACTGCCATAATGAACAAGCTGAACCGAAGCATTATAATTAAATAAATTAACTAAACTATGAATATAACTTAAATAACTTTCACCAGCATAAATAAAATCAAAATCTTTTCTTTCTACTAAACCAACTATTTTAACTGTCCGATGGGAATAATCATTAACATCAGGAAATCTACTTGAACGAAAGGCTAAAGAATGATACTCCATTGAAAGAGTAGTTTCACCTTGTTTATAAACAGCGGGAGTACTACTAGCTAAAACAACTTCAAACTCATTTTCAGGTAAACGACCTTTAATTAAATCTCTTTTATTTAAATCACCCACACTTCTAAAGTTATACCTAACATTTAAAACTTTTCTGTATTCATTTTCTAAATCAGGATGTATATTAGTATCAAAATCTCTATTATCACCGACTATTCCAGCATTATAATCTTTATCTTCTTGAGATGAACCTTCTATAATACTTTTAACTTTCATTGGTAAAGCGTAGCAGTCAATAGCATAAGAGTATTTAGTAGCATTGACCACATGGTTTAATGAAGCAATATTATTAACATCTTCATCAAATATTTCAGAATGTTTAGTAGCAACTACTCTCTCTTTATAATCATTAGTATAATAATTGTTGTTATTACCTGCAATAGTATTTGTAAAAGTAGTATAAAAGCCTATTAAAACAGAAATAAAGCAAACTAAAATAAAAATAACTACTCCTAAAAAGGTTGTCTTATGAGGTTGATTTTTCATATTACTATAAACAAACCAACTGACTTTGTTTAATAAAGGAGTTTTTAAGGGTTCAGAAGTTTTAAATGGTTCATTATTTAAAGATATTTCCTTATAAGTCTTATCTTGAACAACACTTCCATCAAATATTCTAATCTTTCTGTTAACATAACCAATAGCCTCTTTGTAATTATGTGTTACCATAATAACTAAATGGTCTTGAGATATTTTATACAATAATTCAATTATTTCTTTACTAGTTACAGAATCTAAATTACCTGTTGGCTCATCAGCAACAATAATATGACAGTTTTTAGCTAAAGCTCTAGCAATGGCTAATCTTTGTTTTTGACCACCGCTTAATTGACTACCTCTATTCTTTAAACAAGATTTCAAACCGACCAAAGTTAATATTTCAATAGCTTTAATTTTAGCTTCTTTCAAGGGAAGACCATTAATAATAAAAGAAGTCAAGATATTTTCTAAAACAGTATAAGAATCTATTAAATTATAATTTTGAAAAATAAAACTAATGTACTTTTTGCGGTACTCTTCCATCTCTTTAGGAGTAAAAGAAGAATAAGGTCGTCCATCAATAGAGATTTCCCCTTCTTCAAAGGTATCTAAACCTGAAATAATATTTAATAAAGTAGATTTACCAGAACCAGATTCACCTGTAATGGCAACAAATTCGCCTGTATGAAACTCTAAACTAATTTTATCTAGTGCCCTCGTGAACTTGCCTTCAGTTAAATAAAATTTAGAAACTTTATCTAATTTGAGCATTTTGCGAGTAATTCTTAAAAATTATACCTAAGGTATTTTTACCACAATGAGAACAAATAGTTGCACTAGCTACAGTTACAAAAACATCAGCAAAAATATTTTTAGCTTTAACATATTCAACAACAGATTTAACAATGTCTTCATCAACTCCAGCATGAGTAATAAAAGCAAAATCATTTCTATCAACAGTTGCTTTTTCTAATCTATAATCTATATAATCAAATAGCTTTTTACGGAAAGCTCCAATAAACTTTTTATCAACATCCATTTTACCTTCATTATTTAAAACTATTGTCGGTCTTAAATGCAACCCTCTTGCAAAAAAGAAAGCTAAACCGGTACACCTACCACCTTTATATAAATATTCTAAATCATCAATTAAAAAAGAAACATCAGTCACGGCTCTAACCTTTTCAACTCCAGCAATGATTTCTTTGACTGATTTTCCTTCATCTCTTAATTTACAAGCCTCTAATATTTGCATACCAATTCCCGAACTTAACCTTAAAGAATCAATAGCATAAACATTTGGAATCTCTTTACTAGCTAAAACAGCTGAAGAAAAACAAGAAGATAATTCTTTTGAAATAGAAATATGAATAACAGCATCAGCTTTCTTTAATAGTTTGGGAAACTCCTCTAAAAATATTCCTAAAGTAATAGCACTAGTTTTAGGTAAAGCATTATTTTTTTTAACTTCTTCATATATTTGAGAAGGAGATAAAGTACCATCATCAATAAAATTCTTAGTGCCAATAGTGTAAGGCATTGGGAAAATATGAATTTTATTTTTCTTAATTAGTTCAGGATTAAGATCACTGCAAGATTCACAAGATATAATAATATTTTTAGCCATTTTGAAAAGCTCCTTTTTTACTTTATAATTATATCATAGGTTATTTTTTATTTCTATGTAAGAGTTTTCATTAAAAAGTTTTAAGGTAATTATTATTGAATTAAGTTAATTTCTTGATTATTATTAATTAGTAAAAAGAATAATTAGGAGCATATTTTATTGTTTTATTTTGACTAATTTATGGAATTAGAACATTTTTTAAGGTTGTTTTCTCGGAATTAGAACAAAAAAACAGTTAAAAAAAACGTAATTAGAACATTTTTTGAAGTCTTTTTCTTGGAATTAGAACATAAAATGCTATAATATAAAGCGGAGGTAATTATGTTTTATAGAAATATTATTAGTAAGTTAGAACATTGGAAAGATAAAGAAACAAAAAAGGCTTTTATCTTACAAGGTGCCAGACAAACAGGTAAAACCTTTATCATAAATTGGTTTTGTAAAGAAAACTTTGAGTCATTTGTAAGTGTAAATCTCTTAACTAATAAATTAGCCAGAGAAATATTATTAAAATGTGAAAATATAGAAGATATTATAATTGCTTTTTCTGTTATTTTTGCTAATAAATTAATTAAAGGCAAAACTGTTATTTTTCTTGATGAAGTCCAAAATGTTCCTGAAATAATAACCTTCATTAAAGAACTTGTCATAGACGGTAGTTATAAATATATTTTATGCGGTTCTCTTTTAGGTTTAACTTTAAGACAGGTTGAAAGTGTACCTGTTGGCTATGCCGAACTCCATACCTTATATCCTTTTTCCTTTGAAGAGTTTTTACTTGCTAATAATGTTTCTCTAGAAATAATAACAGAAACAAAAAATAGACTTAAAGCCGAAAAACCACTGCCAGAATCTATTTATAAAGTTTATAACAAATACTTTCAACAATTTTTAATTATTGGAGGAATGCCAAGCGTCATAGAAAAGTTTATAGAACAAAAAGATTATGAAGAAGTCTTTTTAGAACAACAATATATTATTGCTTTATATAAAGAAGATTTTACTAAATATGAACTCTTACAAAAGAAACTTCAAATACAAAGGCTATATTCTAATATACCTTCTCAATTAAAAAAAGAATATAATCGTTTTACTGTCAAAGAATTATCAGAGAAAACTCGTTTTGAACAAATAGAAAGTTCTATTGATTGGTTAACAACTGCTGGTTGTGCTTATAAAATTAATTTAATTAATGATTTAATAGATGGCATAAAACAAAGTGAAAGAGAAGCTTTTAAATTATATTTATCTGATATTGGTTTATTATTATGTCAATATGGTAAAGCTACTAGAAATAAAATAATAGCTGAAGACACTAATTTTAATTTTGGCTATGTCTATGAAAACTTTGCTTGTGTTGAACTCATTCAAAGACAATATAATCTCTTTTACTATAATTCAAAAAAACATGGAGAAGTTGATTTTATCTATGAAGACAAAAACCTTAATTCAGTCGTGCCAATTGAAATAAAATCTGGTACCGATTATAAAAAACATCACTCACTTAACTATGTCCTTTCAACATACAACAACATTAAAACTGCCTATGTATTTGCAAATTGTAATATTGAAAGAATTGATAAAATATTATATCTTCCTATTTTTATGATTAGTTTTTTAGCAATAAACGAATAACTATTTTGCTTCTTCAATTGTCTCTTCTT
>JAISJY010000193.1 GCA_031261365.1 Caryophanales bacterium
ATACCAATGGAAGCAATAGTTTATCAATTTGGTGATGTTGGTAATACTTTAGCAACTGCTAAGAACATCTTATTAACAACTAATAATCAATATAATTATAACTATGCTCTCTCTGTTAATAAAGTCGGTTATGGAACAGGTAGTTTAGGTGATAATAGTTTTGTTTATCATCCTCTTGAAGTTGATACATATTATAATGTGGGTGGTTCTTTAGAAGTTATTGATGTTCAAGACTGGACTATTGCAGAGTCAACTCCTTATCCATTTAGAACAGGTGATTATGAAGCCTTTAGAAATGGTAAACTTTGGATTGCTCCAGCAACAGGTAGTGCAGTTGATGATACTCAAACTTTAGAAATTGTTTTTGATAATGTTAGTGATTTAACTTCAGCTAGTTATTTAGCAATTCAATTTGGAAGTGTTAGTGGTTCACCAGGTTTAACTTATGCTTTAAAATCTGGAAGTGATTTATATTCAATTGCTAATGTTCCTGATGGTGAAAAAGTTTATACTATTGTGGAAAGTGGAAGTATTGGAATAGGAGCAATTGTGCAGTATCAGTCAGCAACTATTTCTTTAGCTAATGGAGCTGTTTTAATACCAATGTCTGCTATGGCATTTAAAGAAACACATACTAGTGATTTATCAACTGTTACTTCTTTGGTTATTACAACTAATAGAAGATATAACTACAATTATGCTTTAAAGTTTGGTGAAATAGGTGTTTATACAGGCGAGATAGGTGAAGAAGGAATGGCATTTAGTAAATTATTAGATTTATCAACTGACAAAACTAGTCAATTTATTAAGTCTGGTCAAGTTACTAATGAATGTAATTTAGGTGTGGCTGATGAAAGAACAATATATGGTGATACGGTTGTTAGTGTAACAGGAACAGGTAAGAACTCTGCTAATTTTAGTGTTTGGTCTGGTGGTTCTTTTGGTAGTGTAACAATGGTAGAAGATTTTTATGGAGATAGAGCTTTTCAATTAGTGGCAACAGGAAGTAATCCAGGTGGAGATGCTTACACGGCTATTGATATTTCACAAGGTGGTTTTTCTTGGGGTGATAGAAAAGGTATTTCTTTCTATGCTAGAAATGATTCAGAAGCAGAAGTTTCTTTTAACTTTGAAACTGATTGTCGCGTAGTTGCTAGTGGTAAGTCAGACAGATTTAATATTAAACAAGGTTATAGATATTATTTATATGATGTTAATAGTCAAAAAACTTTCATTTATATGACAAAACCAACAGCCACTTTACCGGTTGGATTTGAAGGTTGGGTTAGAATACCTTTTGATGCTTTCTTTAGAGCAGATTGGTCAACTAATGGAGTTACTAAAGAATTATTTATGTCAGAAGGAACAATAGTAAGTTATTTAGCGATTACAATTAATGCTTCTCAATATTTGAATTTACCATTTACTTTAAATAAAGTTGGAGCATATTCAGTAACACCAACAATTACAGGATTATGGAATAAGACAGGTTCATCCATTCCTGAATTAATGGATTTATAGGAGGAAAAGATGAAAAAATATTTATTGTTATTATTAGTATTGTTAGTGGGTTGTAAAACTACTAATAGTTCAAGTGTTGGAGATAGTTCAACAGTGACAAGTGCTGGAGATAGTTCAACAGTGACAAGTGTTACTTCTTCAAGCACTAGTAGTTCTGTTATTGAAGAATCTAGTTCTGCTCCTGAAGTAGTCTATGGTATTCCTACTCCAGCAACAGGCTTTTATATGAAAGATGCTGATATTATTGAAGAGAGTAATAAAGACAGATATTTACTTTATTTAACTAATGCTGAGGCTGGTGAAGAAGATAATGTTATTGCTATTAGAAAAGGAACATTTGATGCTGAAAATGGTTATGCTTATTCAGCTGAACATTTAGTATTGACACCTTCAAGTACAGGTTGGGACAAGAACTTAAGTTCTGCTTCTATTAGTAAAGGTGATTTTAATTATGCTGGAAATAGTTATTCTTATTTATTAGCTTATGGAGGTTCGGTAGTTGCTGATAAAGCTTATTCAATTGGTTTAGCAGTAGCTAATAATCCTTTAGGAACTTGGACTAGAGTTGGAACTGAACCTGTTATTAAATATGAACCAGCAATTTATGGTTCAACATATTCTGGTTTTTATGCTCCTTCTTTGGTTAATTTAAGTCAAACAAGTATTATGAGGTTATTCTATACTTGGGCAGATGCTTATGGACATTTTACTTATTTTGTTGATTTTGATGCTAGTGATTTAAGTGATATTGATATAGAAGGTTTTGTGATGGTACCAACAAATGGTGATTTAGATTCAGGAGATGCTGTTACAATGATTCCAAATGCTGATTTTGCTTATGATGCTGAAAGTGAAGAGTTTTATATGATTAAAGATTATTCTCCAGCAGCTAGTAAAGCTCCAAAGGTTTCTATTAAAATTGAATTAGCAAAAATTAGTGAAGAGGAACTTTACACAACTGATATTGGAGAAGGCTGGGAAAGTTTAAATGTTTGGATTTTCTTAGATACTCCGAATAGTGACTGGGAAAGATTATATTCTGGAACTATTGTAAGTGATGAGTATGGTCATCTTTTGACAAGTGAAAAGATAGAGGTTATTTATAATATTTCTGATTTAGAACAAAATACTCCTTCATATATTTTCACTCAAAGATTAGTTGAAACTTTCTACGAGGTTTAGTTATTATAGGAGGGGTTAATCCCCCTCCTTTTAGGAGATTTATTATGAAAAAAATATTACCTTTGCTAATGTTATTAGTCTCTTGTGTTTCAGTAAACTCAACTTCTAGTAGTTCTAATAATGAGAGTTCTTTAATAAGTTCTATTGAGAGTTCTTTTATTGAAAGTTCTAGTTCTAATGAAGATACTATTTTAGGCAATTATGTTTTAATTAGTAAAACTGTTAATGATGTTGATGTAACTAGTCAATATTTATATGGTTTATTGTCTTTAAGTGAGGAAATTGGAGTTATGGAGTTTGTTGATGCTTATGGTAAAACAAGAGAGGAAGGAACTTATACTTATAGTGAAACGACCTTAGCTTTAGTGGTTGGAGTAAAAACTTATAACTTTACTATTACAGGTTTATATAGTGAACTTAGATATAGTGGGAGAATTAATAAGAAAAATGTTGAGTATGTTTTTTCACATGATTTTAATTTTGAAAAAGAAGCAACAGAAGGTTTAGTAGCTTTTAATGAAGAATTATTTGGTGATAATATTAATGAGAACTTTTATAATTATTGTCCGACGGCTTTTTTTGAAGGAAATGCTATTATGCATATTTATTATTGTGCTAATAAAACTTCTGGTAATGTGACAGATTATATTATTTATAGAAGGGGTAACTTAAATTATGATGGGAAATGGGTTTTTAGTGCTAAAGAAATTGTTTTAGAACCTACTCCCGCAACTTGGGATGCTCGACATACTTGTGACCCTTCAGTTGTTAAAGGAGTATTTTCTTATAATGAAGTTACTTATAGTTATTTAATGGCATATTTAGGTTGTGTGACTAATGATTCTAGTAGAAATGAAGTTGGTATTGCAGTTGCAACTAGTCCAGAAGGACCTTGGATTAAAGTGGTTGAAGTAAATCCAATTGCTAATTATTATGAATCTATTGAATATATTTCTGATGAATGGACTTGGGGTTATGGGCAACCTTCTCTTCTTTCAGTTGATAAAGAAGGTAAAGTTTTATTGTTTTATACTAAAGGTATCATTAGTGGAACCTTTGAATATGTGGAAGAATGGGATTTAACTGATTTGAATAATCCTCTTAAAATAAGTGCTAAAAACATTTCTAATTATGGAGTTGTTAATGCTTCGGGGCAAACTGATGTTATTAATAATGCTGATTTTACTTATGATGCTCTTAATAATCTTATTTATGTTATTAAAGAAGATTTTCCTTATATGACTAATGGACAAACTGATTGGTTAACAGGGGCAAATACTGTTTTGGTAGCGAACTTAAATAGTAATGATAAATTAGATTCTTTATTTACAGATTTTAATGTTAGGTGGGAAAAGATTGATAGTATTAATCAAAATGCTACAGGTTTTGCTAGAGTTCATAATGCTTGTATTGTGACAGATGCTTATGGTTGGTTAATTAATCCTTATCAATTACCTTTTGTTTACACGAGTTCAGCTTTGAAAGAAGATTTTCCTAATTGGGACAGTGGAGGACAATGGCCTGCTTTGCATACTTATAGATTACATGGGTATTTATTAGAGTTATGAAGTCTTTGTTTGGTAAAAGTTTAAAAAGAAACTATTATAATTATTGTCCAAGTTTATTAATTGAAGATGATAAATTATTTGTTTGGTATTGTACTAATAAAATTAGTGGTAATATTACAGATTATATTGGTTTTAGAACTGCTATAAAAGATAATGGTTTATGGAAGTTTTCTAAAGAAAGATTAGTGTTGGAACCGAGTAAAGATAAATGGGATGCCAGACATACTTGTGACCCTTCTGTTATTAAAGGAGTTTTTTCTTTTAATAAAATTACTTATAATTATTTAATGGCATATTTAGGTTGTGTGACTGATGACTGTAAAGATAATGAGGTTGGTTTAGCCTTTTCTGAAACCATTAAAGGACCTTGGCATAAATTAGCTAATCCTATTGCTAATTATTTAACTTCTCCTGACTGTTTAAAACCTCATACTTTTTGGGGTTATGGGCAACCTTCACTTCTTTCTTTTGATAAAAGGGGTAAAGTTCTTTTATTTTATACAGTTGGTTTAGAAAAGTCTTATACTAAGTTAGAACTTTGGGATTTTTCTGATTTAGCTAATCCTTTAAAATTAAGAGAAACAATTTTGAGTAATGAAGGTTATTTAAACTCTTTAGGAAAACAAGATTCTTTAGTTAATGCTGATTTTGCTTATGATTTTAAAAATAAAATATTGTACGCGGTCAGTGATACTAAAATAAGAGGAGAAGAACCTAGTTATATTTCTAATGAAGTGCCTGTATTAAGAGCAGATTTAAAAAACTCATTGGAGTCTTTATTTGAGGGTAACTTTTCTTGGAAAGTAATTTACAGCATAAATCAAAGTGTTTCTACCTTTCCTAAAAATCATAATCCCGGTTTAGTTAGTGATAGTTATGGTTATTTAAGAGATAGTGATAATTTAGATGTGGCTTATACAGTTTCAGATTTAAATAAGATGCATTTAAGAAGAAAAGGTATTTGGTCTTCTTTAGCAACATACCGAGTTTATTTAAAAGGAGTTATATTAAATGAAAAGAATTAAAGCTTTTATCGGTTTATTTATATTATGTAGTTGTCAAGTAACAACTTCTAGTAGTTCTTTTGATTATAAAATTGTTAGTGGTGTTTATGAATTGTTGAGTGCCACTTTAGATGAGATAGATATTAAAAGTGAGTTTAATTTATATAATATTACCTTATTAGAAGATAAAACTATGAATGTTTTTTTAAGTAGAGGAGGTTTAATAAACAAAAGAGATTCTACTTATATAGTGGAGGAAAATACTTTAACTGAAACATATCACGCTGAAACATTTCTTTATGAGATAGATTTTGATAATAAAACTTTAAGGAATACTATAGAGGAATATGGACAAACTTTAGTGACAGTTTTTAAAAAGAAAGTTAATCCTGATGATATTGATAAGACGGTTAATTTTAATGATGTTTTATTTGGAGAAGATATAGATTCTGTCAAGAAATATAATTATGCTCCTTCAGCGATTAGAACAGTTGAAGAAGGACAAGAAGTCATGCATGTTTGGTATTGTACTAATATTTCAAGTGCAGTTATAGTTGATTATATTGGTTATAGAAAAGGAATATTAGGTTTAGATAATAAGTGGACTTTTAGTGAAGAAGAAATTGTTTTAGGTCCAACTCCTGATACTTGGGATGGTAGACATACTTGTGACCCTGCAGTTATTATGGGTAATTTTAATTATAATGATGTTTCTTATAAGTATATGATGTCTTATTTAGGTTGTACAACTGAAGATTATTCTAATAATGAAACAGGTTTGGCAGTTGCTAATAATCCAGCGGGTCCTTGGTTAAAATTAGACCACTTAAATCCAATTGTACCTTGGTCTAAAAATAATTTTTCTGGGACTTGGGGAACAGGAATGCCATCTTTATTATCTGTTGATAAGCAAGGTATTGTCTTTTTATTTTATATGGATTCTAAAGTTGGAGTGGGTGTTGAAAAGTGGGATTTTTCTGATTTAAATAATCCTTTACAGTTATTACAAACTAAATTAACCCATAATGGTGTTTATAACCACGCGGGTAATAAAATAAACTTAGGGTATATTGATGTAGCTTATGATGAAGTAAAAGATAGATTATATTTAATGTCTGGAACTCATGAAAAAGATCCACCAGATGGGAGTAGGTCTTTGGTTAATTCCCATTGTGTTGTTGTTTATTTAGATGGCATCAGTAATATGAATGTCTTAACAAATACTTTAGCTAATATGGTTTATAATTGGCAAACTTTAGATTATGTGGGTCCTGAAGAAACAGGTTGGGTTAGAAATCATAATCCTTGTTTGGTGACAGACCCTTATGGAAGAGTTTTTGATTCTAATAATTTGTGGACTATTGTTTCAACAGGTTTAAATACTTATCCTTTTGATAATATATTTACTTATCGTTTAAAAGGTTATATATTTTCAGTTTAGTAATAGATTTAAAACTTTTAAAATATGACAGTTTTTATTTAAAAGAAGATAATAATTTTGGTCATCTTCAAAGATAAATAAAGAATGAGGATTAGCGATTTTAAGACTGTATGAATTATCTAATTCTTTAAAAGGTGAAAAATCAGTAATGGTATTTAGAAAATCTTCAGGAAGAATAAAGATATCACTTTCTAATATTCCTTGAGTGACAAAAAGAGAAGTGTAATAAGGGTCATTAGGAGAAACATTATGGAAATTAATTTGTTTGATGTTTTCTTCTTTTAAGTTATCTAATAAATATTTTTGAGTGTGTTTTTGAATACTACCTGAAATAAAGAAATCTAGTTGTTGTTCTTTTGGTATTTTATTTAGTTCTTTAAAAACTAAATCATAAGAAAAGAAAGAGAGCAATAAGATAACTAAATAAACTAAAAGATATTTAAACTTCATAAGCGATTATTATTCCTTCTACTATGAGAAACCGTCCTTCTTTAATTGGTAAACTATTTTCAATTAGTAATTGTAGAGTTTTATTTTCTTTTTGAAGATTAACAACTTTAAAAGTTATCCTAGCAATTGTTCTCGTATTAATTGTTTCAATTATGCTTCCTTCTTCTAAATCAGTTTTACTATTTAAAAGTTTTTTAATAAATTGTTTTCTTTTTTGTAAGGGTAGTATAACAATATCAAGCATTAAATAGAGATAGAAAAAATAACTTGAAGTTAAAAAGATACAAAGGATTTTATTGAGAATATTAGGTTTTAAGAATAAAAGAAGTAAGGTAATTATGGTAACTAATAAAAGGAAAAGAAGTAATAGTAATATTTTGGTTGTTTTTCTTGTTAAATTATTTTCTTGATATAAGTAGGTCATTTTTTAAGTTCTGAATTATCTAATTCAATTTTAAAGGTTCCTAAATAAGCTGTATCATATTGATTATGGGTAACTAAAATAATGTTTATCTTTAATTTTTCATAAATGTTTTTTAAAATAACTCTTAAAGTATTTCTTTTCTCTTCATCTATATTAGCAAAGGGTTCATCTAATAAAATAAGGGAAGGTTCTTTTATTAAGGCTTTGGCTAAGGCAACTAATTGTTTTTGTCCTCCTGAAAGAACTTTAGGGTACCTTGATAAGAAAAGGGTAATATTTAATAATTCGGCTATTTCATAAACTCTTTTTTTGATTTCTTCAATGGGAACTTTAGCAATAAGAAGAGGGTATGCTATTATTTCAAAGCAAGTCATTTTAGGGTATAGAGTATCATTTTGGGTTAATAAAGAGAGATTTCTTTTATTAGTGGCTAAATAAGTATAATCTATTCCATCAAAAAATAGTTTGCCTTCATCTATCTCTAATAAACCCGCGATAACTTTTAATAAGGTAGTTTTGCCACTTCCTGAAGGTCCTGTAATAACTGTAAAACTATGATTAGGAATGATTAAAGATAATTGATAAATACCCGTATATGCTATGTTTTTTTTAGTATCAAAAAAATATTTTGAAACATTTTCTAATTTAATTTCTGGCATTGAATAAACCTTTTTTATATATTTCTGGGTAATGTTTAAGGTTGATATATTTATCTAAAATTGCTAAGATAAAATCACTATAAAATAAAAGTTGAATGGGCATGATTAAAAAGAATAAGACTATTAAAACTATAAAATAAATAGTATCTTTGAGAAAGAATAAAGATAGATAAGGTAAAAGATTAATTATGAGAGCTAAAAGATTTGTGGGAGCAGTTCTTATTAAAAGTAAAAAACTATTTTTGAGAAGA
>JAISJY010000165.1 GCA_031261365.1 Caryophanales bacterium
TGAAGTAAAAATAGAGTTTAATAAAAATAAAAATTGCTTTTCATTTTCTTCCCATACTCTTTTAACTTGACACTCTTCAATAGACAAAACACCCCAAAGCATCTTATTAACATATATAGGAGCTAACATAATTGCTTTAACTCCTAAATCATAAAACAAACTAAACTTTTCATTCTCTAAAACATCATCACAAGAAACTATAGATTCATCAACCTCTTTATTGAAATTAAGAGGAAAAGTGTTCTTAATAAAACCACCTGTTCTTTCATCTTTTTCTTTAGGTTGAAACTCTTCTTCTTTTAACCAAAAATAATCAATTAAACCTTCTTCATTTTCTTCATTTATTGAAGATAACAATATTCTAGAAACATTTAAAAACTCTCCTGTCTCTTTTAAAACTTCTTTTATCTTTATCTCAATATCGTCTGGAGTAATAAACCTTTTAGAAATAGAAGTAATTAAACCTTCTAAGTTTAATTTCTCTTTTAAATCTTTTTCCATAGCATTTAAAGTATTAATAGTTTGTTGTGATAAATCTAAAGTCTTTATCATAGAGTTTAAAGAAGAAGACAAAGTGGCAAACTCATTATTATTTTTATATCTCTCTTCATCTAAAACCATTCCTTGCTTTAAATTAAGAGCCTCATAGGCTAATTGTTGAGCAGGATTTAATAAAATCTTTTTAACTCTATCAAAAATAAGTAAAGCTGAAGCTACAATACAAGTAATACCTACAATAATAGAAATAATAATTTGAGGAAGATATAAACTCACCATTTCAGAAGTCGGTATAAAACAGATAATTTTATATTCTCTATAATTAGCCACTAATAAATATAAAGAACCAAAATTAATAAAGATTTTAGCATTATCAACCGAATTAGCCTTTTGATAAACTGCATTAACATCAAAAGTATAAGAAGAACTTGAACCACTATCACCAACTAAGATACCTTCCTTATCAAAAACCAAAATACCACCCTTTTTACCAACTAAAAAATCATCAACAAAAGTATCTAAAGATAAAGCTCTTAATAATTTGTTAATAGTATTAACCGAGATACCAACTTGAATAATACCTGGTTTATCTTGTCTAGCTACCCCAATATATTGAAATAAAGCTCCATCCAAGCCTCGAGGTTGAGGTTCTTGAATTAAATAACCTTTATTTTCAGGATTTAAAAAAGGTAAAAAAGCTCTAGACTGTTCTGAAGAATTAAAATCAAAAGCATCATGATAATCTGAATGAAGAGCATTAGGATTATTACTTGCAATAGTTATACCATCTCCATCACTAATATATAATTCATCTATATTTATCTCATTAGCATAATCTAACATCCATTCTAATGTAAAAATTGCATCATCTTGCTTTTCAGCAACCATTCCAGCAAAAGCCCGACATAAACTTAGATTTTTATTTTCAATTTCTGAAATCATTGTTTCAACTAAAGAAATATTCAAATCAATTGGAGTTTTCACTAAATTAACCGTATCACTCATTTGATTATCTATTAATTTCTCGGTAGAACTTTTAGCAAAAATCGTGGTTGCCACTGAAATAACAGTAAAACTAGCAAAAAGGATGGTAATTATCGGTAGTATCAACTTTTGACCTGTTTTCACAATTAGTATTATATCAAAAAAAGACTTATTTTAAAAAATATGTATTCTTTTTGCAGAAATTATAGTTAAAATGTTTAAAAATGCTTTAAGCTGACCAAATAAGAGTAGCTAAAGCGGGATAATCAACAAAAGGATTTCTATTCTCTTGAATATTATCATAGATATAATTATTTCTGGCTATCTCTTTAGGTGAGACAGGGTCTTGCAAATGCCACTTTAATAAAAGCTTTTGAGCCCAAGTTGATAAGCCTATATCTGTCTTAACAAACATGGCATAATCTTTAAAAGTAGGCATTACCTCTTGATATCTAGTGACAAAATAAAAGTAAACTCTAGCAATGTCTCCTTTATAAGCATCTATAGGTTCAAAAACAGTTCCAGAGTAACCAAATGTTGTTATAGCACTACCTAATTTAGAACCATTTAAAGAAGTAAAAGTCGCTGAATTAACTTCCCCAAAAGGAAAATTACTCCGCATACCATTAACTTTACCATCGGTTGGATATAAATGGAAAATATCACTAACCATGGGACTTTTTTCACTAAAAACAGACTGAGGTATCATGTGTTCTCTATTCCAACAGTCTCCCTCTTTAGAATAATTACCACAAGTATTAGAAAAAGAATATTCATAAGGAGGTGTCCCATTCGGAACATCAGAATAAACATCCCAAACATTACCATTAGCCTTTTTATCAGCCTTAGACATCCAACCTGAACTACCATATAATGAACCATAAGAAACGCTGTCCATATTTTTAATAATATCTTTTAAAGCCGTCTTTAAGGCTTGTCCTGTTTTACCATTTGCACTAGCATAATAACCTGTTAATGTTGGGGTACTCGTTTCAATAAAACTTGAACTACTAGTTGTTGAACTGCTTGAACTACTTGATGTTTTACTTGAACTACTAACTGTTGAACTACTTACACTACTAACACTTGATATTTCAACCTCTGTTTCACTTTCACTACTTTCCACTAAACTATACTGTTCTATCGTACTAGAATAATCTAAAGTACAACCAACTAACAATAAACTTATTAATAATAAACTTGCTTTTTTCATACTTTTAAGAATTGATTTAAGAATTCTTTCACTCCTCCATTGATATTGGTTTCTTTAGTAACATACTTTGCAACCTTTAAAAGTTCAATTTCTGAGTTCTTCATTGCAACTCCAATCTTACAACCTTTAATCATTGAAATGTCATTACCTGCATCCCCGATAGCGAGGGCTTGCTCACTTGGATTGATACCTAATAGTTTACTCACAACCTTCACCCCATAGAATTTATCTATGTTTTTGGGAAATATCTCCCCATAATCATTATGTTCTCCCTCCCAAAATCTGATAAAATAGTCAGAATTGTTTATAATATAATCTTTTATAAGGGACTTATATTTTACATCTTTAACTTGAACAATGCAAATATAAGGATTAGTATCTAATATTTTTTCCATTTTTCCTAACCTAGTATCACAATTATCTTGCCAATAAAACTTCCTTAATAAATCATCTTCAAAATACTCATATAACTTTTCTTCACTTTCACAAAGAATATTTAAAATCAAAGGAAATCTTTTTTCTAAATCAATAATAAAGTCTTTCTTAACAAAGGTATAAAAACCTTCTTTCTGACTATTAGGCCAAGAAACACTAGCCCCATTATAATTAATGATAGGTGTATTTAAGTTTAACTCATCATAAAACTTTTTACTAGCTCTTAAAGGACGACCTGTCGCGATTACCACATTGTAACCTTTATCTTTTAATTCTATTAAATACTCTTTGGTCTCAGGATGTAAAGTTTTTGAATCTATTAAAATTGTTCCATCTAAATCAACAAATACAGTGTTTATCATTTAAGTCCAATAACTTTCTCAATTTCTAAAAGTTTTTTACTAGCTATTTTTTGAGCTTTTAATTTACCCTCATTTAATATTTCAGCTAATTTATCAGTATATCTTATCTCTTTAAATCTACTTTGAATATTTTCCAAAGTTGTTTTAACTATCTCAGCTACTGCTTTCTTAAATGTTCCATAATTACTATCTTTAAACTCTTCTTCACAAGTTTCAATACTTACATCTTTTAAAGAACAATAAATCTGAATTAAATTAGATATGCCAGGCTTATTATCAGGGTCATATTTAACTAACATTTCATTATCTGTCACGGCTGACATAATCTTTTTATAAGCTTTATTAGGGTCTTCTAATAAGAAAATACAACCTTTATCACTCGGGTCTTCTGATTTACTCATCTTTTTAGAAGGGTCTTGCAAAGATTTAATTCTTGCTCCAACTTTATTAACTATTTTATCTGGTATGACAAAAACTTTTTGATTATAAAGATTATTAATTCTAATCGCGATGTCTCTAGTTATTTCTAAATGTTGAACTTGGTCTTCGCCAACAGGGACATAATCAACATCATAAAGAAGAATATCTGCTGCCATTAAAGGAGGATAAGTAAATAAACCTACTCCAATACTATCATTATTCGTATTTTGACTTTTCTCTTTAAATTGAGTCATTCTTGTTAACTCTCCCATATAAGTAAAACAATTTAAAATAAAGCCTAAGTTAGCATGTTCTAAAACATCTGTTTGAACAAAGATAGTACATTTATTAGGGTTTAAACCACAAGCAATATATAAAGTAGCAATATCTAAAGTGTTTCTTTTTAATTCAAGAGGGTCTTGTCTAATGGTAATAGCATGTAAATCTGCAATAAAAACATATAATTCATATTCATTTTGATAATGAACAAAATTCTTAATTGCTCCAATATAATTTCCTAAGGTTGGTGATCCACTTGGCTTAATGCCACTTATCATTTTTTTCATTTTTTTCCTCTTTACTAAATAATTTTATGCTATTAATGGCAGTTTGTCAAATATGTGCAATATTAAATAAGATGATAAAGTTTTTTTTACATTTGTGGTTAGTCACAAAGCATCGCTTCCGAGTCTTCCTTTACTGCACTTATGCTGGATTCTTCTGGAGAGGTTTAGTCCATGATTTATCAAAATATTCTTTTAGAGAATTCTTTCCTTCTGTTAAATACTATCAAGGAAATCGTTCCCCGGTCTTTAAACAAAGAGAAATGAATAATTACTATTCTGAAATCGGTATTCACCACACTAGAAAAAACAAACATCATTGGGAATATTGGGTAGACATATATAAAGGTGGATTAGTTTTAAGAACTCTACCTTATGCTATCTGTCTAGAAATGGTTTGTGATATGATAGCCGCTTCTAAAACTTATAATCCTAAAAATGATAGAAATGTTGTTTATA
>JAISJY010000016.1 GCA_031261365.1 Caryophanales bacterium
GAAAATGTTATATTAAAAGAACTAACTTAAAGTCTTATCAAAATACGGCTTCTCGTTCAGCCGAAGGAGCTTACCCAAAAAGAAAAGATGATGATGTCTATGTTGGTTATGGTTTAGCAAACACTGATGACCATGCTCTTTTATTCTTTAAATCTGGTTATTTTGCTTATCTTTCTATTAATGATTTTCCTGATTTAAAATGGGGAGAAGAAGGCTCAATATTAAAGAAAATACTACCTAGTTGTAATGATGGAGAACAAATAGTTAGTATGTTTATTATTAAAAGTATTCCTGCTTTTGCCAATGTTGTTTTATTATCAAACACTAATAAAATTACTAGATTTAAATTAACTTCTTTTATTGAAGGAGGTAATAGTAAGAAAGTCTTAAAAGCTATGAACTTAGATTCTAAACATGGAGAGTTTTTATTATCAGCTCAATTAACCGATGGGGATTCTCAAGTATTTATTGTTTCAAGTAAAGGAAAAGCAACTAAATATCATGAAAATGAAATACCTAATACTCAACTTGGTATCAAAGGAGTTAAAGCTTTACAAGATTCAAACTCTTTACCTGGTGGTTTTGTTTCAATTTATAAAGATAGTCGGGTTTTCTTCGCGGTCTTTGCTCATAAAGGAGGATATAACCTTTACCACACTAATCAAATAGAGAGTAGAAATAGAAATAAAGGTGGCTTAGAAAACTTATTTAAAACTTATCAAAGTAAACCCCAAACAGTTGTTAGAATATTCCCAGCCGATTCCATTATAGATAAAGAGGCTAATGAGTTTAAACCTGATTTATATATTTCAAACCGAGATGTTAAAGTTACAACTTTTGATTTAAAAAAACCTATTAATGAATCTATTGAAAGAGTATTAATGGACAATATTGGTTTAAAAGGTAATGAAACTGTAGTTGATGCTTCTAATTATGAATTAGTCTATGTTGATAATAAAATGAAAACTTATGAACCTTTGTTTATACCACCTATTATTGGTTTAGAAGATGCTGACTTATTACCAGAACCCGAAGAAATTAAAGTTATAAAAGAAGTTAAAAAACCTCTTAAAAAGCCTTTAACGATTAAAAAAGAAGAAAAAAAAGAGGAAGAGAAAGTAAGTCCAGAATTATTCTTATTTGATGATTTTTAAAATGTTAAAAAAACTTATTCCTTCTTATTATTTAGCAGATATTTATGCTCTAACTATCAAAGATTTAAAAGCACTTGAAGTTGATATTTTATTTTTTGATTTAGATAATACTTTAGACCCTTTTTATAATAAAGTTCCTAGTTTAGAAACAACAACTTTTATTCAAAACTTTTTAGCTAATGATATTAAAGTTTTTGTTTTATCAAATAATCATCAAAAAAGAATCAAAACTTATTGTGAAAGTCTTCATATTCCTTATTTGTTTCATTGTTATAAGCCTTTTAAACATAAAATAAACAAATTCATTATTCACAATGGGTTTTCTCGTGCTAATATATTATTAGTTGGTGATCAAATACTAACTGATATTATCTGTGCCAACTCTTTAAAGATTAAATCTTTATTAGTAGAACCTTATGTTAAGACTGATTTAAAGAAAACAATGATTAATAGATTTATTGATAAAAAAATAAGGAAAAAAATGAAAGAAAAAGGATTATTAAAAAGTATAAATGAAAACTAGACTCTGTGCTTCCTGCCATCAAGAATTACAAAATAATAATGAACATGCTATTGGTTATATTCCTTTAGATTTCCTTAAAATTGAAAGACCTTTGTTTTGTAAAAGATGTTATGACATTAAGTTTCATAATTCCATTAATGATTTTGAAATAGATGTCTCTTATAAGAATATTTTACAAGAAATAAAAGAGACTAATTCTTTAGTTATTTTAATTATTGATATTTTAAATTATAGAAGCATTTTACCAGAATACTTAAATACTTTTTTAGAAACAAACAATTCCATCTTAGTTATAAACAAAATAGATTTACTACCTAAATCAATTAAGAAAGAGAAAATATTAAGTTTTATTACTAATACTTTTTCTAATTTTAAAATCCAAAAGATTATCTTAACTTCCACGATGTCTAAATTAAATATTCCTGAGTTTATTCAAACTATTGAAACCTTTAGAGAGAATAGAGATGTTTATTTATTAGGAGCTACTAATTCGGGTAAATCTTCTTTAATTAATGAATATATTAAGAAATACACTAATAAAACAGAAGAATTAATTGCAACTTCCTTTTATAAGAACACCACTATTAGACTTATTTCTGTTCCATTAGGTAACAATAGATATTTATATGATACTCCTGGCTTTTCTTCTAATCTTTCTTTTTATGATTTTGTAGATTTAAAAGTATTTAGATATATTGTTCCAAGTAAAGAAATTAAACCTATTGTTTATCAAATTAATAGAAGTTCATCTTTATTGTTTGGTAATCTTTTAAAATTAGATATTATTACTGAAAAACCTTTATCTATTGTGATTTATATGGCGAATACTATTAAGATTAAAAGAGCTAAAACAGATTTAAAAAATGAAACTTATACTAATATTACCACTAATCAAAAAGAGATTTTCCCAATTATGAAAAGTGCTCCTTTATTAAGTAAATATTCAAGTACAAAGTTTAGAATAAACAAAGAGAAAACTGATATTTATTTACATGGTTTAGGCTTTTTAACTTTAAGAAATGGAGTAGATAGTATTATTATTTTAAATACACCTTATGAAGTTTTAATTGAGGAAGTAGAAACATTTATATGATATTAAGTAAAAAACAAATAGCTTTTTTAAGAGGTAAAGCTAATACTTTAAAACCTATTTTTCAAGTAGGAAAAGATGGGGTAAGCGAGAATTTTATTGAGGGAATTGACTTAGCTTTAACTAGTCATGAACTTATTAAAATAGCTGTCTTAAAAACAGCCCCAGAAGAATTAAGAACTTTATCTTTAGACATAATTGCTCCTTTAAAAGCCTACATTGTCCAAATTATTGGTAGAACTATTGTTTTATATAGACCAAGTAAAAAGAGAATTATTGAGTTGCCATAGTGGAAAAAATTATTATTCTAGGAGGCAGTTTTGACCCTATTCATAATGAACACATTAACATTGCCTTATATTCTAAAGAGTTTTTAAAAGCTGATAAAATCTTATTTATTCCGGCTAGATTAAGCCGTTGGAAAGATGCTCCAAGTAGTCCAAAGTTCCGTTTGAAGTTATTAAGATATGCTATAAAAGATATTCCTGATATTGAGATTTCAACAGTGGAAATTAATGGTAAGAAAAAAGATGGTAATTATACTTATAATACTTTAAGATATTTAAAACAAACGAGCAAAGAGAGAGAGTATTATTTTTTAATTGGTAGTGATAAATTAGAAAGATTACCTGATTGGTACAAGATAGATGAATTAAATAAAATATGTCAATTTGTTGTCTTTAATAGACCTAATTATCCTTTAATACCTGCTGTTATTGCTAAATATAACTTATTAGTTGTTGATTATAAAGCTCAAGATGTTTCTTCTTCTCAAGTTAGAGATAATTTAGATTATAGTAATATTCCTCTCAATGTTAAAAATTACTTACTAAGAACTAATTATTATTTAAAGAAATTATTAAAACAAAATATCAAAGAAGAAAGATATAAACACTCTATAAGAGTTGCTTTATTAGCTAAAAGAATTGCTAAATCTTTACATTATAATCAAGATAAAGCTTATTTAGCTGGGCTTATTCATGACTGTGGGAAAAATCAAATAACAGATAAAATAATGTTAGAACATTACAAAGAGTTTATGTATTTACCTCATCCTGTTTGGCATCAATTTACAGGAACTTATATTGCAGAAAACATTTATAATGTTAAAGATAAAGAGATTTTAGACTCTATCACATATCACACAACAGGTAATAAAGAGATGTCATTATTAGCAAAAATTATCTATTTTGCCGATAAAGCAGAAGAGGGAAGAGGGTATAATTCACAACCTTTTATTGATTTAGCTTTAAAGAACTTTGATGAAGCTTTTATCTTATTATTAAAAGACAATTATGAATACTTAAAAAGTCATAAAATAAATAATTCAAATATCTTTAGTCAAGCATGTTACACTTATTATTTAAAAGAAAGAGAGAAATAAATGGAAGAATTAAAAGTTATTGTTAAAGTAATTGATGAGAAAAAAGGAGAGAATATTAATATTATTGATGTCAGTAGTGTTAATCCTTTAACAGTTTATTATGTTATTGCAACTGTTTTTTCAACAGTTCAAGCCCAAGCAATATCAAAAGAAATATCTCAAAAATTGATAGAGAATAAATTAGCCTTTAATCATATAGAAGGTAAGGCAGGTATTTCTAGGTGGATTTTAGTAGATGCACAAGATATTATTGTTCATTTATTTGTAAACGAAGAAAGAGAAATCTTTAAGTTAGACGAACTTTATCAAAAGTTACCACATATTGCAGTTTCAGATATTTTAAATTAGGTTGATATTTTAAAGAAAAAGAGATTAATTTTCTTTTTAGTTATTGGTTCGCATAATATATATTATGTTACCTTTTAATATGTTATTTGATATTTTTTATGTAGAAAACTCATTGTTTGTTCAATAAAAATAGTAATTATAATAAATAATATCGTGATAGCAAAAAGTTTAGCTATCTCTAAATTATCTCGAGCATATTTCAATAAAAGACCGATACCATTGTTTTTAGTTGAACCTGATAATATTTCTGCCATAACTTCAGCTTTAATACCAACCCCGATGGCAATTATGACACCATTTATGATAGAAGGCAAAACTAATGGTAAAATTACTTGAAAGAAGTTCATTAAATTATTAGCATTATCTAATTTATTAATGTCTTTAATATCATTAGAAATAGTTTGAAATCCATAAATTGTTGACTGATAAATAATCGGTATTGTCACAATTAATAATAAAATTAAAGGTGTTTTGCTAAAACCGACCATAATTAATAAAAGTAATAAAACAGAAGCAGTAGGAACATTTTTAACTATTAAGTACATTGGTTTGAAAAGTAATTCAAAGAAGCGAAACCTATTAGCTAATACTCCTAAGAATATACCAACTATTAAACTAATGGTAAAACCTAATAAAACTCTAATAAATGAACCATAAATAGCTAAATATATGTCTTTTTTTATTAATAATAAACCTAATTCTTTAAAAACAGAAGATATTTTGGGTAATATTAATTCTTGATTAGTTATTATACTTGAGAAAAACCATATTATAAACAACAACAATATTCCTAAAGTATAAAATAAATAATCTCTCTTCTTCATTTAAACAATGTGAGTTGCATCAAGTGTTTGGGCATGTACAAGCGTTAAATAGGCATTAACCTCACTTAAAAAACCATCTTGTTGTGAATCAGAGAAACCTAAATTAATAACATTATCAGTTAAAACACTCTCGGCTAAATTAGCATCAAGACCAAACTTACTTCTTTGAGCATTAAGATCCCCGTAGGCATTTAGTTTAGAGGCTGCCATACTTGGTAAAAGTCTTATTGCAGCAATATTAGCATAAACAAGTGTTTTAAACTCTTCTATGGCAGTTTCTTTACTTAAATAACTACTATTTTTAACAAATAAAGCTGCACCTAATATTCTTTCTTGATGTAACTTACTCCATTCCTCTTGTAAATCAGCATAAACATAACCATTTTCATAAGTTGGAGCTGTAGTATCTGCTCTAACTTGAGTTAAAACAGGTTCAGCAATTATAATATAATCAACTGAATGACTATCATAAACTCCTAATTTAGCAAAAGCTGGTAAATCAGAAACTCCAGAAACAAAAGCATCTACTTCAACATTTGGAAATACTTCTTTAAAAATATAATAAGGGGTAGCAGTATTAGAGCCGAAACCTAAAATATAATCATCATCAGTCATAACATCGTCTGTGTCATTTCCTGTTGCAAAAACAAAGAAATTACCAAAAGTAAGAATTGATAATAATTTATAATCTATATTATTACTATTTAATAAAGTTGCTCCAGAAACTAAATCAACAACAACTAAATCTTTAGAACCATTGGCAATAGTTGCTTGAACATTACTAACATTAGTATTTGTTTCATATTTTGGAGACTTAGCATAATCTAAAAAAGCCAAAGTT
>JAISJY010000021.1 GCA_031261365.1 Caryophanales bacterium
TTTTTATTTTCCCCTTTAACTAATTTTTATTTCCCTAAAAATGGAAAAATACGAAATCAATAATGGTTTGTTGGGAATGGGTAAATTTGTTATTGTTAAATTATTAGTCATCCACAGTAAACAAAATATTAAGACTTGGATAGAAGATATAACATGGTTAAATTCAATAGAAAACTTACAACTTAAAATCGTGAGAGAATCAACAAAGACCAATTGTTGTTTGAGTTCAATGATTAATACGGTAAAAGGCATTAAGAAAATTAGAATAATTAAAAAGCGTCTCACAGCAATGTATAACTTAATTGGCGAGATTTTTAATAAACAAATAACAATAAAGCATTTATTCGCGGTTAGTCAAGAACTACAAAATTATAGGTTTCATTATTACTATGTTGAGAACATTTAATTTTAAACAAATGGAAGTCATAAAATATTTTACACCAGAGGAAACCAGAGAATTAATTGAAATAATACCGAGTATAATACACCAAATTAATAATTATTTAACTGACTTGGAAGGTTGGGGTTATATTAGTGCTAATATTAATATAAATAATAAAGTAATTGAAATAATCACGAATAGACTTAATAAAGCAGCTGAAGATGAAAATTACAACGAATTTATAGATTACGAGATTTAAATTTTTTAATTTTTTATTTTTTTATTTTCATATAAATAAGAGACTAACCTATGATTAATTCCATCATCGAATTATTCGACGTCAAAGATAAACCACAACAATATTACTATGAAAAAATAAAACGATTGCTTGAAGAAAATAATATCCAAACACCTGATGAATTGACACCTAATACTTGGGAGGAAATGAAATTTAATACTAATTACGAGATTAATACAAGTTATCCTTATAAAATTAGAAATAAAATAAAACCACACAGATTTATTAGTGAAAGTGTTTCTCTTCAAGGTTATTCTGTGTTATCAATAGGCGGTAAATTTGTAAGAAAACATCAAACAATTGCTACTCAATGGCTCCCAAATCCTAATAAATATAAGGATGTCGATCATATAAACAGAGACCCAACAGATAATCACATTGAAAATATTAAATGGTCAAGTAAATCAGACAACAGCAAAAACAGAAAAAAGAAGGGTAAAATAACTTATGAATTCATCGATGTTTTACCAAATAATACGGAAGAAATTAATAAGGTTAAAGATTGGGAATTTGAGAAACTATTTTATAATCCTGATGTTGATACATTTTATTTAAAAGTTAATGATATGTATAGAAAACTAATTATATTGGGTGGTGAGACAAGTAAGCACATCAACGGTAAAGACAAAAATGGACAATTACGGGCTATTTCGTATAATGTGTTTAAGAAGGAATATAAACAACCAACGGAATTATAAGTAATTAAATAAATACTAATTAACCTTTTATTTTTATACAATTAAAATAAGATGGTAGGAATTTGGAATAAGATAAAGAACGGTATAAGTTCATTCGCGAATTCAGCAAAGAAGAATTTGTTACCATTTGTGAGCAAAATTGGTGATTTCATTAATAGTAAGCCTGTCCAAGGATTAGCAGCTATGATTAATCCCATTCTCACAGGAATAAATCCAGCTCTTGGTTCAGCAGTTAGCACAGGTTTAAACGTTCTCGGTCAATTAGGAAATGTAGCAAGTGATTATAATAAATCAGGTTCAGTATTTCAAACATTGCAGAATTACACAAATCGTAATACTACAAGAGTTAAAAGAGGAATTAATCTGGCAAGAAGACCCGACCAATTAAGCAATAGAATACAACTTAAAAATGAACCTTTAGCTTTAATGCCACCTGAGGAGAGAGTGATTGAATTAGATTGAGCTTTTTGAAACCTGATTAGTTTTACTAATTAAAGATTTTATTTTTATACATTCAAAAGATAACATGCTAAATCAAATCCACAAGATATTAGCACTTAATGAAGTTGGTAGCGTCAATCAATTACTCCAAAAATTTGACCCAAAGTTAGGAATTAATGAGGGTATCGGTAAATATTCTTATTTGACTGTAGAGAGCACAACACCTAAACCATATACACAGTCTCAAGAAATTAATATTCCACTAACAAATTCTAACGTAGATATAGTTGAATTTCACCGTTCATTCTTTACTCTAAATATTGACTTATGGCTTAGATTTAATTGTAATTTTGATGCTCTTTTCTCGACAGGAGAAAGAACGCCAACGGGTAAAGGCGAAGATAAAGTGAGGGCAAGTTCTACGGTTCAGGAGGCTATGAGTAAATGTGATATGTTTTTTATAGGTTTTAAGAGTGCCACAGATTGTATAGAAGCTTACCGATTACAGCATATCGGTGTAGATGTTAGTTCTACGCTACAAAATAATAATCAGATAGAGTCGTTCTTATATAATCAAATGAAACCACAATCAGAAAAAGCAAATAAACACGGTTCTTATTCATTGTGGGAAGATGTAGAACGTGCTGATGAATCAGTTTGTGGTGTATATTTATCTTATGAACAGCTGGCAGCACAACTAACAGAAACAAACAATATTTTACATGTTCAATTTCCTGTCACAGTTGGAT
>JAISJY010000067.1 GCA_031261365.1 Caryophanales bacterium
TTTATTAGATACTCAATATCAAATACCAACCTTAAAAGAAGTATTAGAATTATCAACAACTCAAAAATATTTAATTGAAACTAAACAAAACTTCAAGGATGGTTTATTAGAAAAAGCAACTTATGAACTCTTAAAAACTTATCAAGGAGAATATGCCATTCAAAGTTTTAATCCTTATTCAGTTCAATGGTTTTATCTAAATGCTCCTGAAGTTATCAGAGGTCAATTAGGTTGTTCTTTTAAAGGAAACAAAGAATATTCTGCTTCTCAAAAAAAGTTATATAGAACCTTAGAAATAAATAAAATATCTCAACCCCATTTTGTTAATTATTTCTTTAAGGAAACAACTAATAAGGTTATTATGAAAGCTAGAGAAACGATGTTAATATTAGGTTGGACTGTTAGAAGTCAAAAAGAATATCAAAAATATGAGAAATATCTCGATAACATTACATTTGAGAATTTCAAACCAACAAGGAGGAAAAATGGAATTTAAAGATTTAGTTAAAATTAGACAAAGTGATAGAGGTTTTTTAGATAAAGTTGTTGAACATGAAAAATTAGTCTTAATAGCCGAGGCAGGTAGATTATCTCCAAGTGCTTGTAATTCACAACCTTGGTTATTTCATATAGTTGAAAGTCCAGAAAAGGTAAAACAAATAGCTCTAGATGCTCAAGTCTTAGAAATGAACCCTTTCTTAAAGACCGCTAAAGCCTTTATTATAATTGAAGAAGTATTTGCTAAACTAATGCCTGGTTTAGCAGGTTTAATTGATTCTCAAACCTTTGCTAAATTAGATATAGGTGGAACTGTTAATTCTATTTGTTTACAAGCCACCGACTTAGGTTTAGGAACTTGTATTATTGGAATGATAGATAGAAGAAAAATAATAAAAACATTAGGCTTAAATAATGAAACAAAAATAGTTTCTTTTATAGCCATTGGTTATGCTAAAGATAGTAAAATCAGAAATAAAATTAGAAAAGATATTTCAGAGACTGTTAAGTTTTATTAAGTTATTTTAATAATTGTTCTAATTGGTTAACTAAATCATTTAATCTATCTGCCACACCTACAAATGTTGCTTTATCTAGAAAATCAATTCCTGCTTCTTTGGCTTGTTCAACAGGGAACTTACTACCACCAGATTTTAATAAATTAATATATCTATCAAAAGAACCTGCCACTCCTTCTTTAACATTTTGATATAGTTTCAAAGATGCTGAAATAGAAGTTGCATATTGATAAACATAAAAAGGTGAATGGAATAAATGAGGAATATACGCCCAAACAAACTCCTTATATGTTTCTTTGCTAATATCTAAACCATAATATTTTTGATATAAGTCTTTCATAATCTTAGATAAGACCTCATATGTTAAAGGATTTCCCTCTTCAAATAATCTAGAAGCTCTTAATTCATAATCTGCAAATAAGGCTTGTCTATAAAATGTTGACATAATAGAATCAATAGACTTTTGTAATAATTTAATTTTGCTATCTTTGTCTAGTTCTGCACTTGTCATTAAATAATCTAACAAAATATTTTCATTAAAGGTTGAAGCAATTTCTGCCACAAAAATAGTATAGTCTTGTAATTGAGTAGGTTGAGCTTGTTGAGAATATAAAGTATGCATTGAATGACCTGCCTCATGTGCTAAAGTAAAAACATCATCTAAATCATCAGTATAATTTAATAAAATGAAAGGATGAGTATCGGCTTGCCCTGAAGAATATGCTCCACTCCTTTTACCATCACTTTCAAAAACATCAACAAAACCATCTCTTAAAACTTCTCTAGCTTTATCTTGAAAGTCTTTTGGAAACTTTTCTAATGATTTAAAAAATAAAGCTTTTCCTTCTTCATAAGAATACTTTTTATTAGATTTAGCTAACTCTAAAAATCTATCATAAGTATGATATTCTTTTAATCCTAAATATTTCTTTCTTAATTTAAGATACTTTTTAACTGCTCCATTTCTGCTTGAAGCCACCGAAACTAAGTTTTCATAAACTTTACTAGGTATATTATTTCTATATAAATGACTATCTAAAATATTCTTATATTTTCTAGCTTTAGTAGAGGCTAACTCTTCTGCCATTAAAGTATTATATATTTCAGCATAAGTGTTTTTATAATCTGCAAAAGGTTTAAAAATAGCTTCAAAGATTAACTTTCTATCTTCTTCAGTTTTAGCATCTGTAATTAAAACAGTCCAATTTCCTTGAGTAACAGTCACCTCACCTGTTGATAAAGTAACCTTAGCACTAATTTTGTCAGCAGTTGAAAGTTTATCGTATAAACTGCTTCCTTTCTCAGCTAAAGGTGCATAAAAAGATAATAATTTTTCACTTTTACCATCTAAAATATGTTTTTTACTTCTAAATAATTTCTCAATACCAAAACTATATTGTTTTAATTGACTATCACTATTTAAAGTTTCTAAAATATATTGTTTATCTAAACTTAATAATTCAGGACCGATAAAAGAAGTAGCTTCTCCTAATCTATTAAAGAACATATAAACTCTCATTAAATCTTGAGCATTTTTAACATCCTTTTGATTTAAATCACTCCTTAAACTAGCATATTGAAATATTTTTAATAATTTCTTTTCTACTTCACTATTCAAATAGTAGTATTTTTTTAAAGTTTCTTTTTCTTTTAATTTACCTTTTAATAATGATACCTTTTCAATATAAGTTTCTAACTCTTTTAAATCTTTTTCAAAATCTTCACTAGTTGCATAAAAATAAGTCAAATCCCATTTCATTTAAATACTTCCTCCCTCTATTTCCTCAACACTAACATCTTTTTCTTCATTACTCGTATTTCTTTCTTTAACAAATAAGAAAACTACTAAAGCTCCTACTGTAAATAAAGCAGAATATAAATATAATATTCTTAAACCTTCTGTAAAGTCCATTACTAAACCGACTAAAATAGGTGTAATAGTTTGAGCCAACATACTAGCCGCATAATAATAACCTGTAAACTTCCCAACATTTTCTTTATTAGCTAATTCCACAACCATTGGGAAAGAATTAATATTAATCATTGCCCAACCTACTCCAATAAATAAAATACAAACATACATTATTATTGGCATTAAGTTTTCACTAGTAACTGAAATATTATTAGGGTCAGGTATTAAAACAAAAGTCGCGATAGTTACAACTGAAATACCAAATATTAATAAAACTAAACCGATAACAACAACAAACCATCTACCGACTTTATCGCTTAATTTAGCAAATAAAACAAAGGAAA
The DNA here is from genome assembly GCA_031261365.1 of Caryophanales bacterium. Taxonomy (GTDB): domain Bacteria; phylum Bacillota_I; class Bacilli_A; order RFN20; family JAISJY01; genus JAISJY01. The sequence goes on from JAISJY010000067.1 coordinate 3,273, forward strand.
CAATAGAAGAAAGAGTTAAAATAATAACACTTGTACTAGCTATTCCAGAATTACCTAAAATCTTTTCAGCAAATAAAGAATTAAAAGTTTCAATAGCATTAAACGCCATAAACCATAAAAAGATACTACCTAATAATATTATTAAATTAACAATATCTTTCTTTGATAATTTCTTAGTAGATTTAACATCTTCTAAAGACTTAGAAGCAAGTTCTCCTAATTCCATTTCTTCTTTAACTTCATTAACAACTTTTGTTTCATTAAAATTAAAAATTAAAACAATTAAAATAATAAGTATAGCAACAGCTGAAATAATAAAAGGTAATAAAACTGTTGTTCCTATTTCACTAGCGGCTGGTAATTCACCTGTTACAGCATCTTTTTTTATAACAAATATCATTCCTAAAACTGCCGCGATAATACCACCAACATAACCAACTAAATTAATAATACTATTAGCTAAACTTCTTAAAGGTTTAGGGGTAACATCTGCCATTAAAGAAACAGCAGGGTTTCTATAAGCTTGCATGACTATTAAAAATAAGCCCATGGCAATAATAACACCTGCTAGACTATTCCAAATAAACGCTAAAGCAATAAAAGGAAATATTAAAGCACCTGCAATTGTTCCAACGATTATATAAGGCATTCTTCTACCTATTGGTGTTTTTGTTTTATCAGACAATATTCCCATAATTGGCATACCCACTAAAGCTACTAAATTATCTAATGCCATTATTGCCCCTATGATATATAACATTCTATCATCAGGAACCTTTCCTTTTAATAAATATTCTAAAATAATTGGACAATAATTGTTATAAACTTGCCACAACATTAAAATGCCAAAAAAGGCTAAACCAATAATGAATGTTCTTTTCTTATTTAAGGTTAATTTTTTTACTTCCATAAAATCCTCCTTTTTCTATTATCTCATAATTTAATAAAAAATAACTAACAATTTGTTTGAAATAAAAGAGATTTATATTTATTAAAAGATTAGGTATTAGGTGTTGGATTACCTGTCCCATCTATATGCCATGTTCCTCCCCAATAAACAGGTCTATTAGAATAGTTAAAAGTTGAATCCCATCCAGTTGGTTTTGATAAAGCTTCAGCATATATAGTTATGTTTGTACAAGCTTTAAAAGCTTCTTTTTTAATTATAAGGACATTACTAGGTATAATAATGTTTTTTAAATTGGTACAACTAGCAAAAGCAGAATCACCAATACTTATTAAACTATCAGGAATAATGATTGATTCTAAACTAAAACATTGAGAAAATATCCTATCACCGATGCTCATTATATTATTAGATAAAATAACAGATTTTAATTCTGAACACATATAAAACACCGATGCTTCCATAACTGTAACACTATCAGAAATAATAACAGATTTTAATTTTTTACAATCAGCAAAAGCTAATCGCCCAATACTTACTACACTATCTGGTATAGTAATATTTATTAGTCCAGAACTATAAAAAGCATATTCACCAATGCTTTTAACACTGTTAGGAATATTAATTTCTTTCAAATTAGTGCAATCAGAAAAAACATAACCACTAATACTTGTTATATTATTAGAGAGAACTATTGACTCTAATCTTTTACAAACAGCAAAAGCATTATTGCCAATATTTGTTACATTATTTGGTATAACAATGCTTATTAGAGAACTACAACCAGAAAAAGCAGAATCACCAATACTTGTTACACCATTTCCTAGTGTAACATCTATTAAAAAATTACAACTTGAAAAAGCATGATGTCCAATCTGCTCCAAACTGTTTGGCATAACAATACCTGTTAATGAACTACAACCATAAAAGGCATAATCGCTAATATTTGTTACATTATCAGGAATATTATATCTTTTATTTATTTTGGCTGGTGGGTAAGCAATTAATTTTGAAACATTAATATCAAAAAGTACTCCATCAATAGAAGTAAAAAAATTATTATCTATAACATTTATAGAAACTAAACTAGTACAACCAGCAAAGACTTCATCTCCAATATTTTCAACACTACTCGGTATATTAATTAATTTTAAACTTGTACAATTTGTAAAAGTACCAAACCCAATATTTATTAAACCATTTGGAAGAATTATTGTTTCTAAACTTTTACAACCATAAAAAATCTCATTTCCAATACTTATCATGTTTGCAGGAAGAATCACTGTTTTTAATTTAGTACAATTTTCAAAAGCATTCCTGCCAATGTTTGTTAAATTATTCGGAAGAATTATTGTTTCTAAACTCGTACAACCTCTAAAAGCCTCAGCACCAATACTTATTAAACTGTTAGGAAAAATTATTGATTTTAACCTATAGCACCCCGAAAAAATTCTAGAACCAATGTTTTCAACCTTATTTGGAATAATGATTTCTGTTAAATTAGTACAACTTCCAAAAGCTCCATTACCAATATTTTCAACCTTATCTGGAATAATGATTTCCATTAAATTAGTGCAATTATAGAAAGCAGAATCCCCAATACTTATTAAATCGTCTGGAAGAATTATTGTTTCTAAACTTCTGCAATTAAAAAAAGCACTATTACCAATATTTTTAATACTGTTAGAAATAACAATTTCCTTTAAACTAGTACAATGCCCAAAAGCATAATCTTCTATACTTGTTAAATTATTAGGAAGGATTATTGATTCTAAACTTGTACAATTATAAAAAATATTAACGCCAATATTTTTAACACCACTAGGAATAGCAATTCCTTTTAAATTAACGCAATATGAAAAAGCATTATTTTCTAAACTTGTTACACTATCGGGAATAATAATTGTTTCAAATGTTCCGCCGATAAAACTATCAATAGTAGAAACTGAAAGCCCATTATGATAATTTGGTATTACAACAACATTAGTATCGCCATATTTTACAGCTCCTACAGAATAAGTATTATTATCTAATAACTGATAAACAAGACCGTTTGTACTTTCAAGAGATTTAACAAATATAGTTATATCTTTATCAACTATTAAAGGAAAGACAGCTTTTTCTAAAAAAGTTTCATCTAAATAAAAATCAAAATAATATTCATTTAATTCTTCATAAATATCGTCTAATAAAGTGTTAAAAGAAAATATTTCTGTTCCATATTCATAACCTTGTGAAAAGATAATACTACCATTTAAGTTAATATAAATGTATTTATAATTTTCTTCAGAAGATGAATTATCAGAAGAAGAATATACGCTTTCGCTTGAACTTAAAACCACAGAAGAGTTTATACTTTCTATATTTCCATTTGAAGAAGTAGTTATTACATCACAACTAGATAAAGTTATAATTCCTACCAATATAAAGATTAATTTTTTCATATTATTAATTTGGTGTTGGGTTACCTGTCCCATCTATATGCCATGTTCCTCCCCAATAAATAGGTCTATTAGAATAATTAAAAGTTAAATCCCACCCACTTGGTTGTGATAAAACTTCAGCATATATAATTATAATTGTACAAGATTTAAATGCCTGTTGCATAATAACCGTGACACTACTAGGTATAATAATTGTTTTTAAAATGCGACAATTATTAAAAGCATCCGCACCAATATATATTAAACTATTCGAAAGAATAATTGATTCTAATTTGAGACAATTAGAAAAACTACCATCGCCAATAATTTCAACCTTATTAGGAATAATAATTGTTTTCAAATTATAACAGCTAGAAAAAGCAGTATCACCAATACTTGTTATACTATCTGGTATATCAATATCTGTTAAAGAACTACAACCAGCAAAAGCAGACACTCCAATACTTATTAAACCTTCAGGAAGAACAACTGATGTTAAACTTGTACATTGATAAAATGTTCTAATACCAATATTTGTTAAATTGTTAGATAAAATAACAGATGTTAATTTTGAACACAAATAAAATATATATATACCCATAACTGTAACACTATCTGGAATAACAATTGATTCTAAACTAGCACATCCATAAAAAGTTTGGTCATTAATAACTGTAATATTATTAGAAAGAGTTATTGATTTTAAACTTGTACACCGATTAAATGCCATTGCTCCTAAACTAGTTACACTATCTGGTATAGTTATGTTTATTAGTCCAGAACTCCGAAAAGCATTTTCACCAATACTTTCAACACTATCAGGAAGAATAATTTCTTTCAAATTGTGGCATTCTTTAAAAGTTTCATCATCAATACTCTTTACACCATAAGGAAGATTATATGTTTGAGTTGTTTTAGCAATTGGGTAAGCAATTAATTTTGAAACATTAATATCAAAAAGCACTCCATCAATAGAAGTAAAATAATTGTTGTTTTCAACACTAATAGAAGTCAAACTTCTACAACCATAAAAAACATGATAACGAATACTTTCTACACTTCTAGGAATGACAATTGATTTTAAACTGTTACAATTATAAAAAGAACCAATATTTATGATACTATTAGGAAGAATAATTGATTCTAAATTGTAACAACCATAGAAACTATCAATAGTAGAAACTGAAAGTCCATTATGATAATAAGGTATCACAACATCATTGTTATTATTAAGACTATCATTTGTAGCACTCACAGAATAAGTATTATCACCTAATAATTTATAAATAAGACCATTTGTGCTTTCAAGAGATTTAACAAATATGGTTATATCTCTATCAACTATTAAAGGAAAGACTACTTTTTCTAAAAAGGTTTCATCCAGATAAAAATCAAAGTAATATTCATTTAATTCTTCATAAATATTGTCTAATAAAGAATAAAAAGAAGATATTTCTGTTCCATGTTCATAAACTTGTGAAAAGATAACACTACCATTTAAGCTAACATATAGGTATTTATCAGTTTCTTCGGAAGATGAATTATTATCGCTTGAACTTAAAGCAATGGAAGAATCAATACTTTCAACACCTTCGCTTGAACTTAAAACAATAGAAGAATCTATACTTTCTATGTTTCCATTTGAAGAGGTAGTTATTACATCACAACTAGATAAAGTTATAATTCCTAACAATATAAAAATTAGTTTTTTCATATAAAAATAATTTTAGCAATTCCTGAAGTAAATGGACCTGTATCAAAGGGGATGCCTACTGAAACAGAATCATCATTAAAA
>JAISJY010000132.1 GCA_031261365.1 Caryophanales bacterium
AAAGAATTATTAGAACAATTTGAAGAAAGAAAAAGTTTAATTAAAAAGGTAGACGAAGTTAGAAGTGAACAAAATAAACTATCAGCTTCTGTTCCTGAATTAAAAAAGAAAGGGCAAGACACTAGTGCTGTTTTTTTAAGAGTAAAAGAGTTAAGTGCTTCTATTAAAGAAGATGAAGAAAAGTTAAAAAGTCTTGATTTAGAGATAGATAACTTTATCGCGACTTTACCTAATTTACCAGACCCTGATTTATTAGGAGGTGAAAAAGAAAATAACAAAGTTGTTCAAACTTTCTTTAAAAAACCAACCTTTGATTTCCCTTTTAAAAATCATGTTGATTTATGTACTAGTTTGGGGCTTATTGATTATGAAAGAGGAGCAAAAATAAGTGGTAATGGAACTTGGATTTATACAGGACTTGGGGCTCAATTAGAATGGGCTTTATTAAATTATTTCATTAGTGAACATTTAAAAGATGGCTTTACCATGATAATGCCTCCTCATTTATTGAATTATCAGTCAGGTTTTACAGCAGGGCAATTTCCAAAGTTTAAAGATGATGTCTTTTGGTTTAAAGACTTTGAAAGATTTTTATTGCCGACTGCCGAGACTGCTTTAGTTAATTTACATAGAAATGAAATCTTAAAATTAGAACAATTACCTTTAAAATACTTTGCTTATACTCCTTGTTATAGAAGTGAAGCAGGTAGTTATAGAAGCGAAGAAAGAGGTATGATTAGAGGTTACCAATTTAATAAAGTTGAAATATTTGAATACACCACTAAAGAAGATTCTGATAGAGCCTTTGAAGAACTCTTAAATAAAGCTATTAGATTAGTTGAAAAATTAGGCTTACATTTCCAAGTTAGTAAATTGGCTGCTGGTGACTGTTCACACTCTATGGCAAGAACTTATGATGTTGAAGTTTGGATTCCTTCTATGGAAATATATAAAGAAGTTTCCAGTGCTTCTAATGCTCGAGATTATCAAGCTAGAAGGGGTATGATTAGATACAAAGATAGTGAAAATAAAACTCAATATGTCAATACTTTAAATGCTTCAGGTTTAGCTACTTCTAGATTAATTCCTGCCATTGTTGAACAATTTCAAAATAAAGATGGCTCTGTTACTGTTCCAGAAGTTTTAAGACCTTTCTTAAACGGTCTAGAAATCATTAAAAAATAAAATGTATTTAACTATTGATATTGGTAATTCCTTCATAAAATTTGGCTTTTTTGAAAGTAATGAACTACTTTCTACTTTCTCTTTGCCAACTCTTAAATCAATAGCCTCTTATAAAAAACCAATCGAACAAAAATATTTATCTTTACAAGGATTAGGCAAAAAAGTAGAAAAGATTATTGTGGCTTCGGTTGTTGAAAGTTTAACAAAAAAGATAATTAAACTCTTAGAAACAATATTTGAAGTTAAACCCTTAGATTTTACTTATAAATCAAGTTCCAAGTTTATCTTTAATAATGATAATCCCAGTGAAGTCGGAGATGATTTAATTGCCTCTTATTATGGTGCTAAAAGACTTTATGGCAGTAATTGTGTGGTTGTTGATTTAGGAACTGCTACTAAAATATCATTAATCCTAGATGGAGCCTTTCAAGGTTGTCTAATATTTCCAGGTTTAGATATGCAAAAGAAAGTCTTTGAAGAGAAATTACCACACTTAGATTGGGGTGAAAAACCAACTAAAAACCTCGTTGGCAAAAACACTAAAGATTCTATTATTAATGGTTTCTATTATGCTAATATTTATGGTATTAGAGGCATCGTTGCTAAAATATTAAAGACATACCCCATCATTGAACAAGTTATCTTATCGGGGGGACACTCCAATACTGTCAAAGATTATTTAAATAAATACACTTTTAATCCTAATTTAGTTTTAATGGGATTAAATGAAGTTTTAAGAGAGGATTAATATGAAAAAGAAAACATTAAGACAAAGAATATTATTTATAACTTTAAATGCTAGTTTATTAGCCATAATATTCGTTTTAGCCTTTATACCTTATGTTGGTTATGTACCTTTAGGCTTTGCCACCATTACCACTATTCCCACATTAGTTATTTTAATCTCCTTACTATTTGACTGGCCTGAAACATTAATTGCAAGTTTAGGTTATGGTTTATCAAGTTTTGTCATATCTTTATTAGGGGCTTCTGACCCTTTTAATATTCAATTTCAAAACCCTTTAATATCTATTGGGGCAAGATTAACTTTTGGTGTTGCTTTAATTGTTTTAGTTGAATTATTAAAAAAAATAAATAAAAACAATAATCCTTTTATAATGGGAGGTTTTTCTGCTTTAGCTTCATTAGTTCATTCATTTCTTGTCTTTTTATTCTTTATAGTCTTTCAACAAGGCTATTCTGAAGGTATCTTGAGTGTCTTATTTGTTATCTTTGGAATTGGTTGCTTAATTGAAGCCGTTTTGAGTGCAGTTTTAGTTCCACTTTTATATAGATACTTAAATAAACCTGCAACCAATTTACATCATAATTTAACAATGAAAAACGAAGAAGAGGAAAACACAAATGAATAAAGATATTTTAAAAGCTCAAGAATTAACAGAATTAGTTTTTCCTAAATTAGTTAAAGATTTAGCAAAATGGGTTCAAATTGATTCTGTCTATGATGAAGAAACTGTTAGTAAAACTGCCCCTTTTGGTAAGAATGTTAAAAAATCTTTAGCCTTTTTTAAAAGTTTAGCTAAAAAAGATGGCTTTGAAGCAGTTGATATTGATAACAAATTAGTTGAATTAACTTATAATGAAAAAGCAGACAAATCCGTAGTCATTATGGGACATGCTGATGTAGTTCCAACAGGTAATGGTTGGAAAGACTCTCCTTTTTCCGCTGTTATTAAAGATAATAAGCTATATGGTAGAGGTTCTATTGATGATA
>JAISJY010000133.1 GCA_031261365.1 Caryophanales bacterium
TTTCAAATGATCCAGACTTTGCCGATAACACTTTATTTAATAGTTCTTTTCTAGTAATATCTACTTCTAAAACAGAAAGTTTTTTATATTCTTTTTCAGCAACAAAAATAGCAATATTATCTTTAATTATTTTATAACTAAGTTTAAGCTTAGAATCAAGAATTATTTCTTTTACTAAAAATAAATCAGTTTTAATTGGATGAAGATTTTCATTAACTATCTTTAATTTTGGCTTAATTAAAAGAAAAAGAATGCCATATAATTCGGACCATTCACCCCGATTAAAACTAAGCATTCTTAATCATGCCTATTGAGTTTAATACTTTTAATAATTCTTTAGCCGTTGCTTGTATAGCTGTAATTGCAACCGAATTTCCAAGTTGTTTCATAGCTATAGAATCTGAAACAGGGAAGATATAATCTTCTGGAAATCCTTGCATTCTTTTTCCTTCTTTTGGTTTAATTCTTCTTAATTCCCCATTAACAAGATACCCATCCCAATTTCTTCTATCTGTAATTGGAGAACACTTTCCTCCAACTCTTAAAGTAAAACCTATTTTTTTATTTACTTGAGCTCCTTCAAATATATCACTCATTGATTTTGCTAACTTCAATGGTTCAGGAAATACATAATCAACTGCTAAATCTTTTCTAATACCAATCATATATAAACGGGGTCTATGTTGAGGAAGATTAAAATCTGAAGCCTTTACAATTTTATAATAAAAGTTATATCCCAAATCATCTATGGCATTTTGAATGACCTTAAAAGTTTTACCATTATCATGTTTAAATAAACCATTAACATTTTCCAAAAAGAATGCTTTAGGTTGTTTTGTTTTAATTATTTCACAGACATTAAAAAATAAAGTTCCTCTAGTATCTTCAAATCCCTTTTTAAAACCCGCTTGAGAAAAAGGTTGGCAAGGAAAACCACCACACAAAATATCATGATTAGGTACATCTTGGGGATTAACTTTAGTTATATCTCCAGCAAAATTAGTTGTCGGTGTTTTATCTAAATTAAATAAAAGCGGGGATTTTAAATAAAAGTTTTCTGTATAAGTTTTTCTAGCATTATCATCCCACTCAGAAGCAAATACACATGTCCCACCTAGATTAGCCATTGCAATATGAAAACCCCCAATACCCGCGAACAAATCTATAAAATTAAATCTGTATTTTGTTTCTAAGTCTAAGATGCTGGGTTCATTTATAAGCGGAACCGTTTGTTCAAATGCTTTCAATTTATTATTCTCCTAGTGTATATTTTACCATTATTACTATTTAAATGGTGATTTATCCTGAGCCAATTATTTACTAATTAAAATATAAATTGCCAGAAAATTAATTAATATTAATATTAATCAAAGAAATAAGTTTAACATATTCCCTAAAAACATTATATAATTTATGAGTAGTCTAACAAGGAAATAAGAAAATGGGAAATGTTTTAGCAATAAAAGAATGGGTAAGTGATAATGTACTTCTTTTTTTTATCATTTATTTAGCTATCTTCTTACTCTCAATATTCTTAGTTATTAATTTTTCTCATAAAAAAAGTGTTGCTTCTAGAGAACATGCTTATTTATCAAGTAAATATTATGTTTTAGCTGAATTAACCAAAGAACTATTCTTTGAATATGATGTTAGAAATGATGTCTTTGAAGCTAGTAAAGGCTTTGCAACTATTTTCAATATTGAGAAAAGTCTCTTAAACTTTTCCAAAGCCTTAGTTGAAGCAAACCTCTTAAATATTTTACAAATTATTCAAAAGATTATTCAAGAAAAAAAAGAATATTTAAACAATGAATTTGTCTATCTAGATGCTGAAAGTGATAAAATAACTAAATATACTTTAACTGCTACTGCCCTTTATGACCCAAGCGGTAAACCTATTACAGTTTTAGGCAAACTTGCTAACATTCAAGGAATAGTTGAAAAGAAAAGCAATGACTCTTTAACAGGTTTATTAAATAGAAGTATGTTTGAAGAAACAGTTGAAACCTTACACGGAAAACATCATCCAGAATGTTTGCTCTTCTTTGATTTAGATAATTTAAAAGAAGTAAATGATAATTTCGGACACTCCACAGGAGATGAGTTTATTTTATTACTTGCTAAAGCCTTAAACAATAACTTTAAGAAAAATGCTGTTATAGGAAGGTTTGGAGGAGATGAGTTTATCGTCTTTGGTTATGGACAACCTTATGCTTTCTTTAGAACTGCTGTCTTAAATGTTCTAGAAGATATGACTGTCGGTTTAATTAAGAATGATAAGATGATTAGAACTACCGTTTCTATTGGAGGTCGTTTCACTGAATTAACAATTCCTTATAAGGACATGTTTGAGTCGGCAGATTCGGCACTGTACCGTATTAAATATTCATCAAAAAATAATTATTTCATAGTTAAGTAAGGAGAAATTATGTTAGATAGAGAACTTATTAAAAATAATCCAGATTTTGTTAGCCAAGCCTTAAAAAAGAAAGGTTGGGAAGTAGATTTTAAAGAATTATTAGAACAAT
>JAISJY010000155.1 GCA_031261365.1 Caryophanales bacterium
AAACTTCTTTAATGTTGATAACAGATTCTTTTTTGTCGACTCGCCCGGCTATGGCTATGCCAAAAGAAATCAAGAAACAATTTCAACTTTTGAAAATATGATGTTGGAATACTTACGAAGGAGTAATTTAAAATTAACTTTGTTTTTATTAGATTCTAGAAGAGAAATAAGCAAGGATGATATTTGGATTTATGAGCATTTAAAAGAGAATAATATTCCTATTCTTTTAATAATGACTAAGTGTGATAAATTAAATCAATCTGAAAAAGCTAAAATGCTTAAAATGTTAAAAGAGGCTAATTTTGCTTCTTTAAAAGTCTTTTTCTATTCTATAAACGATAATAAAGTAAAAGAACAATTAATTGAGTTTTTAAATAGTTATTTTAAATAATTTTATATTTTAGAAACAAATAATATATAATATATGTGCTGAGAATAGTAGGAGTAGTTATGATTTATGTTTAGAGAGTAACTGGGTGGTGTAAAGTTATCATAATAGTAATGAAAGTCGACTAGGAGCATATTAGGTGAAATAGTAGTAGTCTAGTCTTGATAAAACAAGTAAAAATAGAATGAGGCTTGAAAAAGTGAAGTAAGGTGGTACCACGATTTAATCGTCCTTATATTGAGGACTTTTTTATTTGAAAGGATTATTATGAAAGAATTAGAAACTAAATATGACCATTTAAAAGTTGAAGAAGGTAAATATGATTTTTGGTTAAAGAAAAGAGTTTTTGAAAGTGGACAAAGTAAGGGACCAGCTTATACTATTGTTATTCCTCCTCCTAATGTTACAGGAAAACTTCATTTAGGACATGCTGTTGATACTACTTTGCAAGATATTTTAATTAGATATAAGAAAATGCAAGGTTTTGATACTTTGTGGGTTCCGGGTATGGACCATGCTGGTATTGCTACTCAAGCCAAAGTTGAAGCTCGTTTAATGGCTCAAGGAATTAATAAATATGATTTAGGAAGAGAAAACTTTTTGAAGCAGTCTTGGGCATGGAAAGAAGAGTATGCTGATTTTATTCATGAACAATGGAAAAAACTTGGCTTATCTTTGGACTATACTAAAGAAAGATTTACCTTAGATGAGGGTTTAAATAAAGCAGTTACTCATGTTTTTGTTTCTTTATATAATAAAGGTTTAATATATCAAGGGGAAAGAATAATTAATTGGGATATTAAATTAAAGACAGCTTTGTCTAATATTGAAGTTATTTATAAGCCTTCTAAAAGTAAAATGTATTATTTTAAATATGCGATACCTAATAGTCAAGAATATATACCTGTTGCCACGACTAGACCTGAAACAATGTTCGCTGATGAATGTGTTGTTATAAACGCGAGGGACCCAAGATATCTTAAATACTTAAATAAAATGGTTATTAATCCTTCTAATAATGAATTAGTACCTGTTATTGCAGATAATTATGTCGAGATAGATTTTGGAACTGGGGCAATGAAATGTACTCCTGCTCATGACCCGAATGATTATTTATTAGGTAAAAAGTATAATCTTAGATTTAGAAAATGTTTAAATAAAGATGGTACTGTTAATGAATTAGGTCATAAATATGCTGGTTTAGATAGATTTGTAGCTAGAGAAGAAATGGTTAAAGATATGTTGGAGAATGGTAGTTTAATTAAAATTGAAACTATTGAAAATCAAGTTGGTTATTCGGAGAGGTCTGATACTATTGTTGAACCTTATTTATCAAAGCAATGGTTTGTTAAAATGAAACCTTTGGCTGAACAAGTTATTAAATATCAAAAATCAAATGATAAGATAAACTTTTACCCTGCGAGATTTGAGAAAACTTTAATACAATGGATGGAGAATATTGAAGACTGGTGTATTTCAAGACAATTATGGTGGGGACATCAGATTCCTGTTTGGTATCGTAAAGATAGTAATAAGATTTTAGTAAGTGAAAAAGCTCCAACTGATATTGAGAATTATAAACAAGATGAGGATGTTTTAGATACTTGGTTTTCTTCAGCTTTATGGCCTTTTTCTACTTTAGGATGGCCTGAGAATAGTCATAATTATCAAAAGTACTACCCTAATTCTGTTTTAGTAACAGCTTATGATATTATTTTCTTTTGGGTTTCAAGAATGATATTTGAAGGAATAGAATTCACACATCAAAAACCTTTTAATGATGTTTTAATACATGGTTTAATTAGAGATGAACAAGGTAGAAAGATGACTAAATCATTAGGTAATGGCATTGACCCAATGGACATTATTGCTAAATATGGGGCAGATAGTTTAAGATATTTCTTAATAAGTGGAGTTGCACCAGGTTTAGATACTAGGTTTTCTATTGAGAAAATAGAGGCTAGTTGGAACTTTATTAATAAAATATGGAATGCTTCTCGTTATATCTTAATGAATATTGGTTTAGAAGATTATCAACTTGAAATAGATAAATTAGAACTTGTTGATAATTGGATTATTAATAAATATAATGAATTAGTTAATAAGGTTACTCTTAATTTGGATAAATATGAATTTGGTTTGGTTTGTAGTGATGTTTATTCATTTATTTATGATTATTTCTGTTCATGGTATATTGAATTAGCTAAAGTAAATCTAAACTCTGATAATTTACAAATTAGAAATAATAGTAAAGCTGTCTTAAAAACTTTATTAATTGGTATTTTAAAAATACTTCACCCTATAATGCCTTTTGTGACTGAAGAAATATATCAAAGTCTTATTAATTCAAATGAAGTAGCCTTAGTCACAACTAATTGGCCAAAAGAAATAAAAATAAAAGAAAATGGTAATGATTTTAATTATATTATAGATATTATAACCTCCATTAGAAGTTTTAAGTCAGAAAACAATATCATACCTTCTAAAACAATTAGTTTGTATATCAAAAGTGAGAATAAAGAAATATTAAAGGTTCTAGAAGAAAATAGAAAGTTTATCGGAAAGTTTACTTATGCTCCAGAAATTGTTATTGATAAAGATATAAATAATTCAGAAATAGGAAAAACTATTGTCTTAAATAATATTACTTTGTTTATTCCAATGACAAGTTATCTTAATATAAAAGAAGAAATAATAAATATTAACAAGAATATAGATAAAATAAACTTTGAAATTAAAAGAGGTGAGGGAATATTGAATAATAAAAGCTTTATTGAAAAAGCACCACCTGAAAAAATAAGAGAAGAAAAAGAGAAATTAAGTAATAATAAGCAAAAGCTAAAAGAATTAAATGAAACTTTAGCAATATTAAATAATAATTCCTAAACGAAATAACTAAAACGGATATTAATTTGAAAGGAAAAATATCTACAATGAGCAAATTAGTTATAAATTGTTACTAAATTAGTACTAATTAGTAGATAAATGGTAGTAAAATGAGACAATTATCAGAAAAAGAAGCCGATTTAGTTAGAGGTGGTGAATTAATTACTTTAACGCTCGTATTAACATATTTAGCCATAGCATTAGTAACAGTGGCAGTTTGGAAACTCTTTGAAGCCAAAAAAGGTAAATTAACATTTCCAGGTGGCTTTTTATTTGAGTGGAGTGCTATTAAGTTCTTTTAATGGAAATAAAAGATTTACCCAAAAACGAAAAACCCCGAGAGAAAGCTTTAATATTTGGTTTTGATACTTTAAATGACATTGAACTTATTGCCTTATTTTTATGTCACGGAGTAAAAAACAATTCTGTTATTGATTTAGCCAAAAAATTATTAGATGTTTCTGGTGGTTTGAGTAACATCAATAAACTTGAGTTTTCTGATTTAATAAAGATTAAAGGCATCGGCAAAATTAAAGCTATTTCTATTTTAGGCATCTTTGAACTTACTAAACGGATTTATAGTAAGCAAGGAACAATTATTAAAATTAAAAATCCTCAAGATGTTTTAGCTTTACTAGAAGACAAAATAAAAAACGAAAAATCTGAACATTTATATTTATTATTACTAGATAGGCAGTGCAATTTAATCAACTGCAAACTCTTCCTCAAAGGAACATCTTTTGAAATCCGTTTCAACAATAAAGAGATAATTAGCTACGCTATGAAGTATAATGCACATCAATTTATTCTCGTTCATAACCACCCTTTTGGTGAAAGTAATCCTAGCCGATTAGACATTAAAAGCACTTTAGAACTTAAAAATATTGCTCAAACTTTCAGTATTGTTTTGGCTGACCACATTATTATTTCAAGTCAAGGTTATTCTTCTTTTAAAGAAATATTTCCCAAAGATTTCAAATAGTAAGACGATTTTTCAGAAAAACTTCCTAAATTAATTGCATTTATATAATAAGATGATAAAATATTTAAAGTTGTCAACCGTGATGGGTTACAACCGCTCAAAAAAGGTCATAAAAGAATTATCTTACCTTATTGGCGAGTCTTAATCAAAGAAAGGAAGGCAAAGTATGTACGCAATAATTGAAACTGGCGGAAAACAAATCAAAGTAAGCGTAGGAGATAAAGTTTTTGTTGAAAAACTTCCTACCAAAGTTGAAGGCGATGATGTTGTTTTTGATAAGGTCGTTTTAGTCGGTGGTGAAACACTCAAAGTTGGTACTCCATATGTTAAAAATGCTTCTGTTAAAGCCGTTGTTGAAAAGAATGGCAAAGGAGAGAAATTAACTATTTTTAAGTATCGTAGTAAACACAATGAAAATGTTAAAACAGGTCACCGTCAACCTTATACAAGAGTTGAAATCAAAGAAATAGTAACCAAAAAATAAAAGTGATTAAAGTTAAAGTAAAAACAGATACATACATTCACTCCTTAGAAATATCTGGACATGCAGGAGGAATAAACGGTTCTGACATTGTCTGTGCTGGTGTTTCTGCAGTCGTTATTGGTGGGTTTAATGAATTATTAAGAAATAATAACAAATTAATCCATATAATTCGTGAAGGTTATGCTTATGTTGAACTAAATAATAATCAAGAGTTACAAATTATCACAAAAACTATCTTAACTCAACTTGAAACAATTCAAGAAAGTTATCAAAAGAAAGTAAAAATTCAAAGAATATAGGAGGAAAATATGTTCACATTAAAATTAAACTTACAATTATTCGCTTCTAAGAAAGGTGTTGGTTCTACTAAAAACGGTAGAGATTCACACTCAAAAAGACTTGGAGCTAAATTAGCTGATGGGCAACATGCTTCAGCAGGTGCTATCATTTACAGACAAAGAGGTACTAAAATCCATCCCGGCAACAATGTTGGAAGAGGTGGAGATGATACTTTATTTGCTTTAATTGAAGGAACTGTAAAATACGAAATAATTGGAAAACACCGTAAACAAGCTAGTGTTTACCCAGCCTAGAATTAATTAAGCTCCATTTGGGGCTTTTTTAAAATAAAAATATGTTTATAGACTATGTAAAAGTAAAAATCAAAGCAGGAGATGGAGGTCATGGAATGATCTCTTTTAGGCGTGAGAAATATGTTGATAAAGGTGGTCCTTCTGGTGGTGATGGAGGTAAAGGAGGAAATGTCTATTTTATTGCTGATTCTGGTCTAAACACTCTTTTAGATTTAACATTTACCCGCAAAATAGTAGCTCAAAATGGAGAAAATGGAGCAGGTAAAAAGTGTTATGGTAAAAATGGTGATGATTTATATTTTAAAGTTCCTTTAGGTACTGTTGTTACTGAAGAAAAAAGTAAAAAAATGTTAGCTAATTTTACTATTTCCGGGCAAAAAGAATTAATTGCCAAAGGTGGTAGAGGAGGTAGAGGTAATACCCATTTTAAAACTTCTGTTAATCAAGTTCCCAAAGTAGCTGAAAATGGTGCTAAAGGGGAAGAGTTTAATGTCATAGTAGAATTAAAAGTCTTAGCCGATGTTGGCTTAGTTGGTAAGCCAAGTGTTGGCAAGTCAAGTTTTCTAACTAATGTTTCTCAAGCTAGACCTGAAATAGCTGATTATCCTTTTACTACTTTAAATCCTCATTTAGGTTTAGTCAAAGTCAATATGGACGAGAGTTTTGTTATTGCTGATTTACCCGGTTTAATTGAAGATGCTCATAATGGTAAAGGCTTAGGAATAAAGTTTCTTAAACATATTGAAAGATGTAAAGTTTTATTACATATTATTGATATTACTAGCCCTGACCCTTTTAATGATTTTCTAATAATAAATAAAGAATTAGGAAGTTATAATCTAGATTTATTAAAAAGGCCAATGGTTATTGCTATTAATAAAATTGATATGATAAATCTAAAAGATGCAACATTAGATAAATTAATTGCTAAATTTGATAAGAAATATCAAGTTTTTCCTATTTCAACTTTCACTAATAAAGGTATCTCTAATTTAATAAATGCTCTAATGAATATTGTTAAAGAAGAAAAAGAAGAATCTTTAAAGATAACCATAGATGATACTAAAATCTTTAAGTTTGATGCTGAAGAAGAGATAGGTTTTAATATTATGAATGACCGTCTTGGACATTTTATTATTAGAGGAACAAGAGTTGAAAAGTTATATCAAATGACTAATATTTCCACTGATGAAGGTTTATTATATTTAACTACAACCCTCAGAAAAATGGGAGTTGAAACTGCTTTAAGAAAAGCAGGAGTTAAAAATGGTGATACGGTCGTTTTATGTGATTTTGAGTTCATTTATACAGATTAGGAGGTTTTATGTTTCAATATTTAAATGGTATCATAAGCGAAAAAGGTCTAGATTATTTAGTTGTTGATGTTGGAGGAGTTGGCTATTATGTAACTATTTCTTCTCCTAATAATTTCTTTTTAGGAACAAGTACCAAAGTTTATATCTATCATAGTCAAAAAGAAGATGGAGTTACTCTATTTGGCTTTGTTAGTTTAGAGGAAAAATTAATCTTTTTAAAACTATTACAAGTAAGTGGAATTGGTCCTAAAAGTGCTAGTACTATTCTAGGGGCAATATCTGTCAATAATTTAATTATTGCTATTGAAAATGGTGATTTAAAACTCTTAAAGAAATTACCAGGCATTGGAGCTAAAACTGCTTCTCAAATAATATTAGATTTAAAAGGTAAATTAATCATGGCAACTGAAGTTAATAAAAATGAAAATATTAATCCTGAATTAGAAGATGCAATTAGTGGTTTATTAGGTTTAGGTTATAAAAAGAATGAAATAGATAGTCTTATGAAGGAATTATCTAAAGAGAATTTAACAAGTATTGAGTACATAAAAAAAGCATTATCTATTATCGGAAAGGCAAAGTAATATGGAAAATGAACGCTTAGTTGATGCTACTATTAAAGATGAACAAGAAATATCTTTAAGACCTCAAACAATAGCCGAATATATTGGGCAAAGTATGGCAAAAGAGAACTTAAAAATATACTTACAAGCCGCGACTTTAAGAGGAGAAGCCCTTGACCATGTCTTATTATATGGACCACCAGGTTTAGGAAAAACAACTCTTGCCTATGTAATTGCTAATGAAATGAAAGCTAATATTAAAGTTGTGACCGGTCCTGCTATTGAAAAAACAGGAGATCTAGCCGCGATTTTAGCTTCTTTAAATGCTGGAGATGTTTTATTTATTGATGAAATCCATCGTTTACCCAAAGTAGTAGAAGAAGTCTTATATTCAGCTATGGAAGACTATACTCTCAATGTGGTTATTGGAAAAGATGTTCAAGCTAGGAGTATAAGAATTGATTTACCACCTTTTACTTTAGTAGGTGCAACCACAAGAGTTGGTAGTATTTCTTCACCATTAAGAGATAGATTTGGGATTATCTTAAAGTTAGAGTTCTATGACATTCCTGAAATATGTCAAATAATTAGAAGAACAAGTAAAGTTTTTGAAACTACTATTGCTGAAGATGCTATTAAAGAATTAGGTGCAAGAAGTAGAGGAACTCCAAGAATTGCTAATAGATTATTTAGAAGAATTAGAGATTTTGCCACGATTAAAAACAAAGGTATTATTGATAATGAAATAACTAAATATTCTTTAGAAGCTTTAAAAGTAGACCCTTTAGGTTTAGATAAATTAGATTACTCATATTTAGAAACATTAATTAAAAGATTTCAAGGTGGTCCAGTCGGAATTGAAGCTATTTCAAGTGCTTTACAAGAAGAAAGTGCAACTTTAGAAGATGTTTGTGAACCTTTTTTATTACAAATTGGCTTTATAAATAGAACAAATAGAGGAAGAGTTGCTACTCAAAAAGCCTTTGAACATTTAAAAATAGATTATTTAAATAGTTTTTTTCAAAGTTAGTTAATTCTTAATACCCTTTTTAATAAACACAGCAACAGATACTTTTATTTTGCTTTAAAATAACACAGTTTCTTTGAAATTAGAAATCAACAATTTGGTTTCATTAACTTAAAATATTATTGACAAATAATATAGGAGGTTTATAATTTAATTAAGTTAAATTGTTTTGTGAATAATATAGGAGGTTGAGATGGAAATAAATCTAGTTAATTCGTTAAATATAAAAATAAACTATCTTTCAAATATGCAGGAATTGAACTTAAGGCATATTCTTTATGAATAGAAAATATTTTAAAAAAGTTTGCTTATTTCTAGTAATTTTTAGTTTAATTGGTTGTATTAAGCCGAGTTGGAAGTTTAAAGTAGATACAAAGTCTTTAAAACTTTCAACTTATAGGCTTGTCCAAAAGGATTTTTATGCATTTGGAATAGATATTTGTATATGGATTAAACTTGTTTTTTATCAAAATAAGGTAGAGAATAAACTCCCTATGGATACTATTTTTACCATGAACTTTACTATGAAACGATCTATAAACTCTTTTAGTATGCCGAATGGAAATGTACTTTCTGAATTTGTTAATGACAATACTGAAATCTCGAATGATTTCAGTGTTGCTTGGAATACAGTTATATATTTTCCTATTATTGTAAATGTTAAAGACTATTGTTCTATTATTTTTGATACTTCAGTCCAATCAAAACAATGGGATGAAATAGAAACTAGAAATAAAAATTATGCATTATGCGA
>JAISJY010000173.1 GCA_031261365.1 Caryophanales bacterium
CTATTTTTGGAGCTTTTAGTTTATATTTAGATTTTATTAATATCTTTATTTACATTTTAAGATTTTTATTATTAAGTAGGCGAAGATAGGAGGGCTAAATGTTAAAGCAAATTACCTTGACTAATTTCCTCTCATTTAGAGATAAAACTATTATTGATTTATCTGTTTTAAACAAGAATATTTTAAAACAAAATTATAATAAGAATATCTTAAAAGGGTTGTTATTGGTAGGAGGAAACTCTTCAGGTAAAACAAACATTTTTAGAGCTTTAAAACTTCTTATTGATGCTATTTATAAAAAGGTAACTATTCCTTTGAAAGAATATTTATGTGTTTTTAATACTAAATCTTTTTATGAATTAGAGTATGATTTTTTAATTGGTAGTGAAAGTTATAATTATTTAATTAGAGTTAATGAAAAAAATGAAATATTAAAAGAAACTTTAAGCAAGGGAAGTGATATTATTTTATCAAGAGCCAAGAATACGGCATCTATTAATAATGAGCCAACCGAAGAAGATTTACCTTTAGGTGAATTGTATTTAAGAAAAATTGTTAAAGACCCTTCTTTAAAAAAAGATTTAAATGCTCCTAAGTTTTTAGCCTTTTTAAATAATATAGTTTTAGTTAGTGCTAGAAAAGATACTATAACTTCTTATTCTGGTAATCCTTTAGAATTAAAAGAATATCTAAGAATTAAAGGAGTAAAACCCATTAATGATTTTTTAAGTGCTAATAATATTGATTTACAAATAATATATAGTGATGAAGGTATTTTCATTAAGAAAACTGTTAATGCTAAACCTGTTTCTTTGAAATATGAATCTACAGGTGTTCAGGCTTTATTAAGGTTATTAGTTTTATTCTTTAATGCTTTTGCTAATAATTCAATTTTAATCATTGATGAGTTTTCTAGTAATTTTCATAATCAATTAGAGGAATTATTAATTGAATATTTCTTTAATCAAGCTAGTTCGGCTCAATTATTATTAACTTCTCATTCTACTAATATTCTTAAAATGCATTTGTTTAAAATGGAACAAATATATTCTGTTTATTTAACAGGGGCAGGTAGTCAAGTTTATAGATTTAGTAATTATCCTATCAGAGAATCGCAGAACTTAGAAAAAGTCTATTTAAGTGGAGCTTTAAATGGAATCTCGAATCTTGACAAAAAGTAATTTAATAATTAATAAAGACATTGGAGTTGGTTTAGTTATTTTTGTTGTTGAAGGGGAGAAAACTGAATTTGAAATTATAGAGAATATTTTTACTAAAGTTTTTTCTTATACTATTATTACCAAGAAAAGATTTGAAAATGAACCTATTACTTTTTATGAAGATGAAAAGTTTCCTAACTCTAAAATTGTTATTTTGAATTCTAGTAACTCTTCTCTTTCTAGTGTTAGAACAGGAGCAGATTATTTAGATAATATTTATCGGACTTTAAACTTTAAATATAATATTGATTGTGAAAATGCAGCTATTTATTATATTTTTGATAGAGATAGATTTTCTAATTCTCCTCTTTTGATTAAAAGTTTATTAAATGAATTAGGTAATTCTAGAGATAATGGCATTAATCCTAATGGTTTATTATTATTAAGTTATCCGAGTGTGGAATCTTTGTTGATTTCTTATAAAGAGGAAAATGTTTTAAATAAGAAACTCTATACTAAAATAAAAGAATACATTTACAACAATAAATATTACCCTAATACTGTTAATTTAGAACAAGTGGTTAATGCGACTTTGGAAATGATAAAAGCCATTGAAGATAAATCTAATAAACCTTTTAATACATCTATAATAGATAATTTTATTTCAACTAATTTAACAGTTTTTAGAAGTCAAGAAAGTCATTATTCAGCTTTAGATAGATATCAATTAATTAGTCTTTTTACTATTGCTTTTATGGATTTAAACTTAATAACTATTCAACTTTGAAAGATATTTCTTGCTTACAATTAAAAATAATCTATAATATTTAGGTGCTTTCTCTGATAAGGTAATTTCAGGGCGGAAGGAGAAGATATGCAAACAGGAATTCATCCAAAGTATTTCAAGGCTAAAGTTGTTTGTACAACATGTGGTTCAGAGTTTGAGACAGGTTCAACAATTAAAGAAATTAAAGTTGATACTTGCTCTAATTGTCACCCATTTTATACAGGTAAACAAAAGTTTGTAAATGCTCAAGGTAGAGCTGCTAAGTTTAAAGAAAAGTATTCTAAAAAAGAAGAAAAGTAAAAATCAAAGGCCTTCGGGTCTTTTTTTTATTGGTTTTATCTTTTCTAGTGTTAAAATATCAATATGCGATATAGTGCTGTAGTAGTTGCTTCAGGGAGTGGAACTCGTTTAAATCTTCCTTATAATAAAATGTTTTATCTTTTTAATAATAAAACAATAATCTATCGGAGTGTTTTACCTTTTCTGGAAGATGAGGAATGTCAGCAAGTAATTATTGTTATAAATCCTAAAGAAGAAAGTATCTTTTCTAATATTTTTAATAATCAAAAAATAACTTATACTTATGGAGGTTCTTTAAGAGGTATTTCTGTTTATAATGGTTTAAAATTAGTTAAAGAGAGGTATGTTTTAATTCATGATGGAGCAAGACCAAATCTTAAAAAAGACCTCATTGCAAGAATTAAAAAGGGTTTATTAAATTATAACTCTGTCATTCCTGTTATTAAAAGTAAAGATGCAACTATGCAAAATGATAAATATATAAGTGATATTTCTTTAG
>JAISJY010000200.1 GCA_031261365.1 Caryophanales bacterium
CCAAATTCACTACCTGAACCATTTAAATAATCCCCTAAAGCATCAACAACTTGCCCACCTTTTTTAAGAACAATAGCATCATCTCCGTTAAACAATAAATTATCTAACTTTAAATCCGCTTTCTCATTAATTAAATCTACGGATGAACTATTTGTTGAAATAACAAAATAATCTTTTGATTTAATAATACCATCTAATTCTATATCAATATCTGATACTTTTGAACCATTTTGGTAAATTGAAATAATATAGTTTTTAAGACTAATATCATTATCGGAATTATTATATAGTTCTAAACAATTATTAGAAACTGAACCACTCTCAAAATACTTTGAGAAAAATAAATTGTTTTCCTCTGTACTTGAAACAGATGGGCTTGAAACAGGTCCTTCTGTGCAAGAAGCAAGTGAGGCAGAAGTTAATATAATAGCAAAGACAGATAATAATCTTAATTTCATATTTTAGAACTTTGCATCTTCCTCAGCACTATTAAAAGCAGAATTAATATTCGCACCTTTTAAGACTTGAGTAAATAAAGCACCAACTGCATCTCTAGTTTTACTAGATTTCTTAAAGACCGCACTAGTAAACATATTATCACCTGATTTATCAAATAATTTAATACAATCAGCTAAAGCCTTATCTTGTCCAGTTGGGTTCCATTCACTTAATTGAAGAGTTGAACCTGTGACTGTTGGAACAGCATCAGACTTATCTTCATTAAACGCCCAAGCCACACTAGCACCAACTAATTGTCCAGCATTAACACTCTCTAATGGAAGCTCTAAAGAGAAAGATTCATGTCTAATTGGAGCATAACCAGATAATTTTGAATATCTACCAGAGTTCAAAGAATTAGTCATAAACTTCACATATAACCAAGCTGCAATGGTTTCTTGCTTATTAGCCTTTTGGAAAATTGTAATTGAAGGACCTTGAAGTATTTGGTCTTTAGCATCAGCACTATTATTTACACTTCCGTCTAATTTAGTCCCAAAGTAAGGAACTGCTCTAATCCCAGCATTATAGCCAGAAGCAAATTGAGAATACCGAGCTCCACCAGTAGAACCAACATACATTCTAATGTTGTAATCTTTGTTTCTTTCAGACTCAATTAACTTAGAAAAATCAGAACCATAAGCAGAATCACTAATTGCTTTAGCAACTACAAAACGACCAGCCGTAAATTGATCTCTAAAATAAGTTACCATTTCTTTAGCTTGAGCATTGTTAAATAATATTCCACCATCAGTATTTGTATAAGGTATACCTAATTGTTGAGAAGCAGTAATAAATAAATTATCACTTGAATCATAACAGAAAGGAATGCCTCTTCCTCCAGCTGTTTTAGCAGCATCAATAGTTTTAATTTGGTCTGCTAAACTCCATATTTGTTCCCAAGTAGGTTGTTCAGGCATAACTAAATTATGTTCAGTAAAGTAATTAATATCATAAAATAAAGCTTCAGTTGATTTAGAAAAAGCAAAACTTCTAATACCAACTTTATATGATTGTCCTTCTTCCCAAGCACCAGTTAAAATATCGTTTCTAGATTCTTCACTTAAAGCAATTTCAGGAGAATTAGAATCAATTAATTGTTCTAAATCTTGAACATAACCAGAATCTAAATAATTCGCAACATGGTCAGGATAGCAATAAGCCATAGTCGGATATGAACCAGCTCCTATTGAAGCTTTAACAGCTTTCTCTAAATCATTATAATTTCCAGATTTAACAACTTGATTAACTGTTATATTTGGATATAATGTTTTAAACTCATCAGCAAACTCTTTAAACATTGCTTGGTTATTTGCCCCAGCATTATGCCAAAATTCAACTGTAACAGCTGAACCATCATAAACATCAGTTTTTTTAACACCATCTTCATCAGCTTTTAAAATACTACTAATAGCCGCACTCTCATCATCGGAATTTCCAGAAAGACCACCACAAGCAGTTAAAGCAATCGCAGCAAGTAAACTCAACATTATTTTCTTTTTCATTAATTTTTCTCCTCCTTGATTATTATACCATTAATAAATTAATTTCAACAACTTTTTAACCTTTAATTCCACTTCTTGACATCCCTTGCAAAATATACTTTCGGCAAAAGAAGAAAACGATTAATAAAGGTAAAGTAACAACTAAAACAGCCGCCATCTGTAAATTAAAACTCGTATGACCAGATAATTGGTCAGTAAAAGCATTTCTTAAACCTGCCGTGATTAAGTAAGTCTTTTTATTACCAATTAAGTTAGGCCAAACATACGAATTCCATGCCCCCATCAATTTTAAAATGGTGATAGTTACCAAACTTGATTTAGACATTGGAATCATAACTCTCCATAAATACTTCCAATCCGAAACACCATCTACTTTAGCTGCATAATACAATTCATTTGGGACCATTAAAAAACTTTGCCTTAATTGATAAACACTAAAAACACTGACCAAAAAAGGAATAATCATCCCAAAGAATGGCTGGATTTGCCACTCATTAGAATGCAGTGAAGTCCAACCAAGTCTTTCAACCGTAATATAATTTGTAATAACCATCATCTCACCCGGTATCATCATCGTAGCTAAGAAAACCATAAATAAAGCACCTTTACCTTTAAAGTTTAA
>JAISJY010000037.1 GCA_031261365.1 Caryophanales bacterium
TCCACGGCAAGATTATTCTACCAAAAGAAGACAATAAAAGCAATGCTCACTATAGAAAGGATAAATTATTAATACCAATCCTAATGGCTAATTAATAATACAAGGGAGAAATGAAAAAACTACAATTAATAGTTTTAAGTTTGCTTTTATTAGGTTGTCAAAATAATAGTAAGAAGAGAGATTATATTATTTTTTATGTTTGGGGTAATACGGTGGAAATATCAGCTTATGAAAAGATGGCAAAAAACTATCAAGAATTAAGTGGAATGGAAGTTAGAATTCAACCAGCCACTGGTAATTATTATGATAACTTAAATATTTTATTTAGTTCTAAAACTAATTCTCCAGATATCTTTTTTACCGAGTTAGGTCAATTTAATGAACAAATAGATGGTGATAAATTATTAAATCTTCAACCTTATATTGAGAGTAAGGCTTTAGATATTAAAACAGATAATAATTTAGATGGAAGTATTGAATTATGGGATGTTAATAATTCTTATAAAGTTAATGGAGATTACTATGTCATTATTAAAGACTGGTCGCCTGACTTTATGTTGTGGTATAACAAAAATCATTTACAAGAATATAACCAAGCTAATCCTAATTTAGCAATTCCAGATTTAACAGGGAGAACATTAACTTGGAGTGAGTTTGCTGATATTTCTTATCGGGTGGGAGAGTTTAAAAATCAATATGGAACTATGTTAGATAGAGTACCTTATAAACATGTTATGCAATGGGTTCAACAAACAGGTGATTCTATTTGGGAAGAAGATAATATTAATTTTAATAAGAATGCTTCAGGGGTTTTTAATTCATTTAAGTATTTTGTAGAATTACAAAAAGGAACTAAAGCCTCTGCTCCTGTAATTGGTCCTTCAGGTATTGGTAGTGGAGAAGCTTTTGCTAATGGAAATATTAGTTTTGCCTTTTTTGGAAATTGGGCATATTCTTCTTTTGATTGGGGTTCAGTCGGTTTTGAAATGGGATTAATTCCTCCACCATTACCTGATAATAGTCCCTATTCAAATTATGCTTGTTCAGCAGCTATGGTTGGTTTAGGTATCAATTCAGCAAGTCCTGTTAAAGAAGAGACAGTTGATTTTTTAAATTATTATAATAAAGAGGGAATTAAAGAAATGGCATTTAAAGGATTTAATTTGCCTGGTAATAAAAAGATAGCTTCTCAAGACGAATATTTATACCCAGAAGATTCTAAATTAGGAGAAATAAATAGAATAGTTGTGGAAGCGGCTGAAAATTATTGTTATGAAATTAAATATAATAAACTTATTCCTCAAACAACTATTGAAGAAATATTTGGTAAATACTTTTCTTCTTATTTAGCTAATTATATTAATACCGACCAAGCTTTACAAAATGTTTTAAATAATATTTATAATGATATCAAAAATGAATTATAAGAAAAGGCTATCAATTAAAAAGAAACGAACAATTACTTTTTTCCTTTATATTTCACCTTGGTTAATTGGTTTTTTAGCTTTTACTCTAATTCCAATGATTTTATCTTTAATTTATTCTTTTACAAATGTTAAAATGATAAATGTCGCGAGTAAACCTTTAGATTTCATCGGTTTTGATAACTATATTAGAGTTTTTAGTAAAGACCCTGATTTTATACAGTCTATTTTAAATACTTTAGTTTATTCTTTTTCTAAGATAATCTTTTTAATAATTTTTGCTGTTATTTTTGCTGTTTTATTAAATTCAAAGTTGTTTGGCAAGAAGTTTATTAGAGTTCTTTATTATTTACCAGCCATTATTCCTGTTGTTTGTTCTTCTTTATTATGGAAATTAATCTTTACAGGTGGGGAGAAAAATATTATTAATTTCTTTTTATCTTATCTAGGTTTAGCCCCTGTTAATTTCTTTGGTAGTGGGAGTTCGGCTATGGCAACAGTTGTTTTTATTGGAGTTTGGAGTGGTTTAGGACCTAATACTTTTATTTTAATCGCGGCTATTCAAAATGTCTCCAAAGAAATGTTAGAAGCAGGAAAGATTGATGGCACTAATAAAATTAGTGAATTGTTTTATTTAATTATTCCAGCTATTTTACCCGCCATATTCTTTATTTCTATTACAGGTTTTATTGGTGGCTTACAAACTTATACAGAAATTAAATTATTAACAGAAGGTGGTCCGGGTAATTCAACAATGACCATGTCAATGTTAATTGTTTCTAATGCTTTTAAGCAGACAGGTAATAAAACTTTAGGGTATGCTTCAGCTCAAGGTTGGATAGTCTTTTTGATTACTTCTATTTTTTCAGCTATTTATATGATGACCTCGTTTAAAAAGGAAAAGCAAGTGAGCTTATATTAATTATGGAAAACTCAAAAACAGTTTTATTTAAGAAAATAAGTTTAACTATCTTTACTTCTCTAGTTGGTTTAATTTTAGCTTTACCTTTTATTTATATGTTTTTAATGTCTTTAATGAAAAACTCTAATTCAATTTTTGTTTATCCTCCTAAATTATTTACAGGGTTTAATTTTATTAATTATCTTCGAGCAATTCAATTTATTAATTTATTTAGTAGAGTTGGTAATACTTTGATTATAGTTTTAGCTCAAGTCGGTTTAGGAATAACTTCATCTATTTTAGTGGCTTATGGGTTTTCTAGATATCAAAATAAATATTCTAATTTCTTTTTCTTTGTTTTATTATCAACAATGATGATACCTTGGGTAGTGACAATGATACCAGCTTATGCTGAGTTTGAGTTTCTAGGTTGGATTGGAAGTTTCTTACCTTTAACAATTCCTTGGATTGGTGGTTCGGCTTTCAATGTCTTTTTATTAAGACAATTTATGATGGGAATACCTAAAGAATTAGATGAAGCAGCTAAAATAGATGGTTGTTCTTCTTTTAGAATATTATGGCAAATAATAGTTCCAGAATTATTACCTTGTATTGCTACTTTGTTTGTTTTTTCTTTTATTGGAGCTTGGAATGATTATTTAGGACCATCTATTTATTTACAAACCGATAGTTCTAAGTTTACTATTTCTATCGCTTTACAGTTATTCTTTGATTCTAATGGCAAAGCTGATTGGGAAATGGTCATGGCAGCGAGTGTTTTGGTTTCTTTACCAATGATACTTATTTTAGTTTTTGCTCAAAAAGCATATATAAATGGTATAGTAACAACAGGGTTAAAGTAGGAGGTTAAATGAAAAAAGAAAGTTTGAATTTAGGTTGGAAGTTTTATCAAGAAAATAGTGATACTTTTGAGATAGTTAATATACCTCATACGGTTAAAAAAGTTCCTTTGTCTTATTTTGATGAGAAGATGTATCAATTTATTTCTTATTATGAAAAAGAAATAGAGATAGTTAAAGAAGAAAAGGAATACTTTTTATTATTTGAAGGTGTTTTAACTATTTCAGAGGTCTTTATAAATGATGTTTTTGTCGGCTTAAATGAATATGGTTTCGTTGATTATAAAGTAAATGTAACAGATTATTTAATAGATGGACTTAATAAAATTAAAGTAAAGGTTAATTCTCAAGAAATTAAAGACATACCACCTTTTGGTAATTTAGTAGATTTTCTAACATTTGGAGGTATTTATAGAGATGTTAGTTTGCTTACTTATCAAAAGTGTCATATTGAGAAATATAATATTTTATATAATGGAGTTTCTACAAAGATTAAAGTATATTTTAATATGGTTTATCAAGGTAGTTTGAAGTTAACCTTTAAGAAAGAAAAAGAAATTAAAGAATATTTTTATTTACTTAATGCTAATTATTTTGAGATAGATATTTATGATACTTTTGAATTATGGTCTGTTACTAACCCTAATTTATATGATGTTGTGATAGAAACTAATGAAATATATCAAAGTACTTTTGGTTTTAGAACTTTAAGTTTTGAAGCAGATAAAGGCTTTTTATTAAATAATAAACCTCTTAAATTGTTTGGTTTAAATACTTCTCAGTCTTATCCTTTCATCGGTTTTGCTTCTACTAAAAATATAGAGTATGAGGATGTTAGAATATTAAAAGAATATGGAGTGAATATATTAAGAACACATTACCCTAGAAGTAGACATTTTTTAGATGCTTGTGAGAAGTATGGTATCTTAGTTTTTGAAGAGACACCGGGTTGGCAGTATATTGGTAATGAAAAGTTTAAGAATATGACTATTAATTATGTGAGAAAGATGATTGAAAGAGATATTAATAGGGCTTGTATTATGTTTTGGGGTGTTAGAATAAACGAGAGTGAAGATGATGAAGTATTATATAAAGAAACGAATAGAGTGGCTCATGAATTAGATAAAAGTAGATTTACCACAGGTGTTAGATTTAGATATAAATCACAATTCTTAGAAGATGTTTATAGTTTTAATGATTTTATTCATGAT
Source organism: Caryophanales bacterium (assembly GCA_031261365.1). Lineage (GTDB taxonomy): Bacteria > Bacillota_I > Bacilli_A > RFN20 > JAISJY01 > JAISJY01. The sequence continues at coordinate 4,397 of JAISJY010000037.1, forward strand.
GGGCATTTATTTGAGATGTCTAAACCTGAAGATATTTATGATTATGTGCATCAAAAACCTTTATTGATTACCGAGTTTTGTGGGCATATGTTCCCAACCAGAAAAACAGATAATGAATTAAGAATAGTTCAACATGCTTTAAACCATGCTTATATTCATTCTTATGTCAGAGGTCAAAAAGATATTCATGGAGCTTTGGGTTGGTGTGCTTTTGATTATAATACTCATAAAGAATTTGGGAGTGGTAATTCTTTAGATTATCATGGAGTTTTTGATATTTTTAGAAATCCTAAATTCGCGGCTTATGTTTATAAATCACAAAAGAATATTGAAGATGAAGCCGTTTTATTTCCTTTAACTTTATGGGGATTTGGGGAAAGAAATATTGGAGGAGTAACTCCTTTATATGTTTTTCATAATGGTGATAAAGTTTATTATCAATTAGATGGGGGAGAGAGAATAGAGATTAAAGATAGAGATGAACACTTAAATAATTTAATTAATCCTCCTGTTGTTCTGCAACATTTAAATGGTATTTGGGGTGATAAGTGGAGGGATGTTACTTTCTTTTTAGAATACCAAGGAAAAATTGTTAAAAGTAAAAGGTTATTATGTCGGGGAACTATTTCTAAACTTAAAGTAGAATTAAGTCAAGAAGAAATTGAATTAAATGATGCGGCTAGAGTTTATGTTGGAGTAGTAGATGAGTGTGAGACAGTTTTAAGACATTTAAATGAACCAATAATTATTGAATGTTTTAAGGCTGATTTAAGTTGTCCAAAGGTGGTCAGTTTAAATGGTGGTGAATATGCTTTTTATGTCAGGTCTATTAGTTATGAAAATATCATAATTAGAGTTAAGTTTGATAACTTTATGGTAGAGAAAATAGTTAGAATAAAAAGTTAATTTTTATCTTCTTTAGGCATGATATTAAAATCAATATGACAATAACCATTTTTATTTTTCTTTAAATAGTCTTGGTGATATTCTTCAGCCAGATAGAAATCATTTCTTTCTTTAATTTGGATTTGGATTTTAGGAAAATCTTCTTTGAAGTAGTCTTTAAAGTAAGTTAAAATAAGTTCTTTTTCTTGGCTTCCTTGATAGTAAACTCCACTTCTATATTGAATACCTATATCATTTCCTTGTTTATTTAAAGAGAAAGGATTAATAATTAGTAAAAAGTTCTTTAAGATAGTTTTTAAATCAATTAAGTTATTGTATTTTATTAAAACAGCTTCAGCATGACTAGCTTTACCACTTTTTAAATCTGCATAAGTAGGATTTTTAATATTCCCATCTATATAAAGACATTTAACAGATATAACACCTTTTAATCTTGAGAAATATTCACTAACTCCCCAAAAGCAACCACCTGCTAAAATGATTTCTTGTTCTTTTTTAAATAATTTTTCTTTTACCAT
>JAISJY010000096.1 GCA_031261365.1 Caryophanales bacterium
GTCACAATCAACAATTGTTTTTACTATTTGTTCTCCCTTAATAGAATTAGTTAGTACACCAGAGACCCCTTTATAATTCTTAAAACTTTTGTCATTCAATCCCCAAAAATCAAAAATTGTTATATCTCCTACTCTATTTTGTTGAGTAAACGGACAATTGAAACATGAAGAATATGCAAGATACCCCCCCAAAAAAGCTTGCATCCACCAGTCATTTTTAGAAGATATAATTTTATTTCCATTACTTAATTCAATTTTAATATCTGTATTTACTCTATAACTTTTAACATCCTTTTTTTTAGTAAAATCAATTTTAGACTTATTACGCATAACTATGTTAATAATTTTTTGTTTATATTTTTTTTCTAAACTATTAATATACTTTTTGAATAATGTATTATTGGGAGTTGATTTACACAATAAATCTACTATTATGAGATTTTCATATTCTTTTCCCAAAAAAAGTTTTAAACCAGAACATTGACATGGAGTCCCAGTAAAAAGTACTGTTTCATTCAAATCTAATTGTTCTTTTATTGTACAATATATGTAATGTGTATTGCTTTTCACATATTTTGATTTACGATATTTGGCAATGTCTTTATTATTTAATGAAAAACTGTGAAATACATTAAATTCTTTATCCATTTCTACCCCATAAACTATTACTTTTTCAGAAAGCACATTAGTAATTAAAGAAAATGCACCACCGCTTGAACTACTTAATAAAATTTCATCATTTTTAGAAGCCACAATATAACAATGCTGAGTACCATAATTAATTGAATTTTGAAAATTAACGAATGGACACACTTTCAAGCATTTTTGACAATTTATACATTTTCTATTATCAATTTTAGGATATTCAAACCCAACCTCATCTAAAGAAAAAGAAATCGCCTTTTTCGGACAAACTTGTTCGCAAGCTTTGCATACACAACAATTTTCTTTATTTATTTGGTTCATAAACTGATTTCGAATTCCAATTATTATAAAAGATTAATTTTTTTAAATACTTATAATGAATAAGATAATAATCTAAAAAAGGGTATTCATTAAAATAATAACAAATGAGACTTTTTACTTTTTTCATTTATTTCTCAAACTTTCGTAAATATGAGATATTGTAAAAACATCTAATTCGAGAGGGAAATTTATTAATCTATTATTATTAACAGAATTCGTTAATAAATCAATAACATTATCACTAATAATTAATTCTGTTGATGATAAATATTTATTTGAAAGTTTAACAAAATAAAAAAAAGAATCAAAAAAATTCTTACATAAAAAAGCATCATTTAATTTAGATAAAGATAAATGAATTCTTTTGTTTTTTGATTCAGCATTAATCAACAATTTCCAACATTCTGGCAAACACATAGCAACAGCTTTCCCATGCGGTATTCCAAACAAAGAAGTAAGTTTATAACTTAAAGCATGTGCAGCAGTGGTTTGTGAAATATTAATGGCTTTTCCAGATAAATTTGCTGCCTTTTGCATTATTTCTATAGCTTCATTATTTTTTATATAAATATCTATATTTTTTGATATTAATCTAATAGCTTTTTTAGCATATTGCTGACTTTCTTTGGTTGCATTTATTGACCAAATAGATTCAATACTTTGAACAAGAGCATCAAAAAGTGTATTAACCTTTACTTCTTGAGGCAATGTTTTTAATAAGCCTATCTCAAAAATAACATCGGTTGGTAATATTTCATCTTGAGATAAAGACATTTTTTCATTATCTTTATATACAACAGCAAATCTTGTAGATTCACTACCAGTTCCAGCAGTAGTTGGAATTGCCAACAAAGGAATATAATAATATTTTTCTATTTTAGTAGTTTCTAAACTCCTATCCTTAGTTAATAACATTAATTTGATAGCCTTCCCCACATCCATTGCTGAGCCACCACCTATAGCAATTATTGAATCGCAATTATTTTGTAAATATTCTTTCTCCCCTTTTACTATATCTTCAATTTTAGGATTTGAACTAAACACTGGAAAAATGGTAAAATGACTAAAATGGATTTTTAAGACTTTTTGTAGTTCATAATTTTTCATAAGAAAATTATCTAATACTATCAAAGGATTTTTATATCTATTACAAATTTTACTAAAACTATTAAACCCTTTATAAATCCTTTGTTCTCTATAGTCATATTTTTTAATTTCTTTTTTTACTCTTTCATAGTCAACAAGATTATCTATTTCATCAATATAATATTTCTCGTAAGAAAAAGGAACTATAACTGTCTCATTAGTAATTTCATTTAAAGCATTTTCAGCATATACTTCAACATTTTTTCTTACTTCTACAAATTCAATTATTCTATCTAACCACTTATTAATTGTTTTTTTACTTAATTTATACAAAGGTTGAAAAGCATAGCAATGCGAATCAAAAATATTAATTCCAACTTCCACTAATTTATTATCTATTATTTTTCCTTTAAAGTCCTTTTCTGGTAATGATAATTTTCTATTAATTAAACAAATATTTTGTTCTTTATTTTTTAATATTTGTTCTATTAATTTTCTATCAAATACCAAATCACCATGCAACACTATAAAATCGTCATCTATATATTCTCTACATTTGTAAAATGAATAAATATAATTGCTTGAAGTATAAATTTCATTGTTAACAAATGTAAATAATAAATGACTAAAATATGACTTTTCAGTAATTTCAATCAATTGTTCAGAAAATGGTCCTAATGTTATTATAAA
>JAISJY010000121.1 GCA_031261365.1 Caryophanales bacterium
AAATACACTCAAAAACAGTTAATTTTGAGAGTGTTAGATGTTTCTTAGTTCTATTTAACCAAAAAGTAGTCAAATCAAGCTAAAACATATAGTGTATTTATTGGGAAATTTGTATTTTATATAATTTATTTATTTTGAGCAAAATGTAATTATCAAAAATAAAGACAATAATTTTATTAATCTCCATAATCAGAACCTCGAGAATTATCGTTTATGGGTAATTGACATAAGTCTATAATATCTCTAAACTCTAAAAATCTAGCCTTATCTTTCTTTGTTATAGCCTCTTCAATATCATCACATAAAACTAAAACAGAATCTTTTTTTAATTGCTTTTTTAAACATTCTATGATTATTTCACGACTTTGATTATTATGAACAGAATTATAATTATTGAACTTAGTTAAGAATAAAGGTTCTAAATAATAATTACCTAAATCGGTTTCAAAATAGTAAGAAAATGGGTTTGTATCGTCTTGTTTGCTCTCTATATCATTGAATAATATACATTTCATGCTATAATAATACCATAAAAGAGAGCATTAAAGAAAAGATGAATATTCATAACCTGATTCGAGAAGAAAAGAAAAGCAATAAAAAGTTTAGGAAACTTCTAGACCATATTCAAAAAGAATACGAGAATAAAATTATATGTCCTAAATATAGCAATATTTTTGAGGCTTTTCAAGAAAGAGATATTGAAGACTTTAATGTTATTATTTTAGGTGTAGAACCTTATGCTGTTAGTGAATTAGCAGATGGTTATGCTTTTTCTGTTAATCAAGGAGAAAAGCCTACTCAAGTATTAGAAAACATTTTTAGAGAATTAGAAATGGATTTAAAAATTAAAAGAAACGGTAAAACATCTTTAAAAGGTTGGGCTGACCAAGGTGTTTTATTACTTAATACGATTTTAACAGTTGAAGAAGGCAAACCTGCAAGTCATGATAGTTTTGGTTGGCAAGCTTTTACTTTAGAAATATTTTATAGATTATTAGAAAGTAAAAAGCCTAAAGTGTTTGTTTTATGGGGACAAAAAGCTTTAGATTATAGTGGTTTAATTAATTCTTATAAACATAATGGACACCGTTGGATAGGTGGTGCTTATCCTAGTAATTTAACAGCTAACTCTGGTTTTTATGGTTCTCGTCCTTTTTCTAGAGTAAACAGATTTTTAGCAGAAAACAACTTATCGGCAGTTGATTGGTCAAAATAATTTGTAATACTATAAGCCACATTTTGTCTAGATAATCATTTATCTATGGTTTTTAAACCATCTTGAATTCAATTCTTTTCTCTATTCAAGTTCCTCTACCAAATTTGAGTTTCTCACTTATGAGGTTTACCAACTTTTCACTCCTTTTGTTTCCAAAAGTATCGTCTCTGTGGCACTTTATAAGACTTGACCATAGTTGCCCTTAGGTTGTTGTCTTGCTGTTAGGTTATTAACCTACCCGAGTTTATTTTTTATATCTCGGCATAAACATTACTAGCATCACAGCTAGTGTGAGTGTGGACTTTCCTCTAACTTTCGTCAGCGATTATCCGTATTACAAATAAAATATTAGCATAAAGTTCTATTTTGTGTTATCTTTATTTTGTGAAGAAAAGAACGCCTCTAGCAATTACATTATTAATATTTAGTTTTCTAAGTTTAATTTTTGCTACTATATTTGGACCAGCAGATAACCTTTTATCACCTAATGTTTGGTATAGTTCTATTTCTAGTACTTACTACACCAACGGAAGAGATATCTTTGTTAGTTTAGCAAGTATTTTAGCTATTTTATTTTTCTTATATCAAACTAATAAAACAGAAAAGATACTAAACATCATTATTGGAATTGCTTGTATTGGAGTTATTTGTTTTCCAACCTTTGCTAATACTGATAAAGTTGGAGTATTTCAGTTAAACCCTAATACATCTAAAATCATTCATGCAGTCTTTGCAGTTATTGTCTTTGTCTTTATGGGAATAGAAGTATTTTTCTTCGCTTTAAAAGAGAAACTAAATATTATGTATTTTTTGAGTTCTATAATCTTTGTATGTTGTTTAGGGTTTCTTTTTATTGAAGTTCTTAATTTTCCAATTTTTTTAAGAAGTGTCTTTGAAATTATCTTATTTGCGTGTTTTTCTAGTGCCTGGTTTATTTTAGAAAAAAAGAATATGCTTAATAAAAACAAGATTTAACAAACTTTATAAACTCTTTTTCCTCTTTAAAAACAGCCGTGTTCTTTAAAATGTTTTCACAAACTAAATTAATTTCTTGTCTTATTATTTGTTCAGCATTACTAGTTAATGTTCCATATTTATTTAATAGTTTATTAATGAAATCTTGATGTATTAACATATCTCCACTTAATTCTATCTTTTGACCTTGAAGTATTTTTTTAATAATTTTAATTTGTCTATCAAGTCTAGGAGGTAAAATAAACAAACCTTGAGCCTCAATTAAACCAATAGATTCAGACTTAATATTATGATATTCTTTGTGAGCATGAAAAATACCTTCAGGATGTTCTTTATTAGTTCTATTATTTCTTAAAATTAAATCAATAATATATATATCTTTTTCTTTTCTAGCAATAGGATTTAGAGTGTTATGAGGAACTCCATTTGTTTCATTTATTATCTCTCCCTGACTATATGCTATCCATTTTTGATATATTGCTTCACAAGTATTAATTAATGTTTCTTTATTATTGCTACTCAAACGAATAACCGAATTATACCAATCCACAATAGCTACTTTTAAATTATTATTATCTAAAATAACTTCTTTTATTTGAGCTTTATGTAAAGGTAATTTATAACCACCTCCTTGAAAATGGTCATGTGCCAAAATAGAACCACCCACTATTGCCAAAGGAGCATTTCCTCCAATAAAATAAAAAGGGTATTGTTCTAAAAAGTCTAATAAAACTCTATAAGTATCTTTAGTTAGTTTCATTGGTCTATGTTCATCAGAAATAATAATACAATGTTCATTATAATAAGAATATGGAGAATATTGCCAAAACCATTTTTCATTATTTAAAATTAAAGGTATTGTTCTAATCGTGCTTCTAGCAGGCCAATTATCATTACCTTTAAAACCTAAGTTCTCTTTACATAATAAACATTTTGGGTAATTAATAGTAGTTACGGTTTTAGCCTTAGCAATATCAGCATTACTTTTTTCAGGTTTACTAAGATTAATAGTAATATCTAAAGGTATTCTCGTGTTCTTACTTGTCCATTTCTTATTCTTTAAAATAGCCGACCATTTAATATAATCAACACTTTTGCAATACTCATAAAACCATTTAGTAAACTTTCTTTTATTTTTAACTTTCAAAGATTTATCTGCAATAAAAGAAGGAGTTAAACTAACAATATCTAAAACTTCTGTTATAAAAATATCTTCATTTGTTAAAAGATTATTTAATTTAGCATACTCTAATAAAGGATTAATTATTAATTCTAAACTTTTTACTTCTTCCACATTTTGAACTTCTTGATACTCTATTGAAAACTTACTTAATAATTTATTTCTAACATAGATAATATCGGTTTCTTTCAAATCTAAATAATCAACTGCATATTTAACTAATCTTTCTATCTGAATATTAATGTTTTCCATAATTGCCTCTATTTAATTATATTATTTTTGGTATAATTATTAAATGAATTACGAGTTATTTGTTGATAAACTAAAAGAAAGAGGTATTTTAATCACTACCTTGCAACTAGAACAATTTAAACTTTATCAAAATCTTTTAATCACTGAAAATAAAAAGTTTAATTTAACTTCTATAACTGATGAAGAAGAAATAATAGAAAAACACTTTTATGACTCTTTAACTATTTTAAATAAATTAAACTATCAAGGAACTTTATTAGATATTGGAACAGGCGGAGGTTTTCCAGGCATTCCTTTAAAAATTATGTTACCCGAATTAAAAATTATTTTAAGTGATTCTACTCAGAAAAAATTAATCTTTTTAGAAACAGTAATTGCCAAACTTAAACTTAAAAATATCACTACTTTATTAAAAAGAGCTGAAGAAATTAAAACAAAATATGATTTCGTTGTTAGTAGAGGAGTTGCTAAATTTTCTATTTTAAATGAATTATGTCTACCATTAGTAAAAGTCGGTGGTTACTTTATTGCTTATAAAGGGAGTGAAGGATTAAACGAATATAATCAAGGAAAAAGAGGTTTAGATATTTTAGGTGGGCAACTAGATTTTTATGAAGAACTATACTTAAATAAGCAAGAAAACAAAAGAATTAACTTTTTTATTAAGAAAATAAACGATACTCCTACCGCTTATCCTAGATTATTTGCTACAATAAAGAAGAGTCCTTTAGAATAATATGGGTAAAATCATTGCAATTGCCAACCAAAAAGGAGGCGTCGGAAAAACAACAACATCTATTAATTTAGGGGCTTGTTTAGCTTATATTGGAAAGTCTGTTTTATTAATAGACTTAGACCCTCAATGGAATTGTACTAAAGGAATTGGCTTTGACCCTGCCTTTTGTAAAACGACTATTTATAATGTTTTAGTCTCTTCTTGTTCTATTGAAGAAGCTATTATTCATACAACTATTAAAAACTTAGATTTAGTTAGTGGTAATTTAGGAATGGCAGGTTTTGATATTGAAACTTACAATGTAGAAACTAGACATTTATTACTTAAACAAGCTTTGCAACCTATTATTAACAAATATGATTTTGTTTTATTAGACTGCCCTCCTTCTTTAGGTATGATAACTATGAATGCTTTAGTCACTTCTAACTCTGTTTTAATACCAATGTTATGTGAAGTATTCTCCCAACAAGGCATTGCTCAATTATTAAATACTATTTTAAAAGTCCAAAAGAACTTTAATGAAAAATTAGGTATTGAAGGAATATTATTAACAATGTGTGATTTAAGAACTAAAATTGGTTTAAATATTCAAAAAGAAATAAGAAACACTTTTAAAAATAAAGTATATGCAACAGTTGTTCCTCGTGATATAAAATTACAAGAAGCAGCCGCTATTGGCAAAAGTATAGTAGAATATAGTATGAAGTCTAGAGCTTTTAAAGCTTATTTAGAAATATCAAAGGAGGTAATCAAGCGTGGCAGAAGATAAAAAAGGTTTAAATTATATTTTTGGAGATGATTTAAAAAGAGAATTAACCGAAATAGAGAAATCTAAAAAGAATGTTGAAGAAATATCATTAAGTTTAATTAAATCAAATCCTTATTCTCCTAGAAGAGTTTTTGATGAAGAAAAATTAATCGCTTTGTCTCAGTCAATAAAAAAAGATGGTTTATTATTCCCCATTATTATTAGACCAACAGGCGAATTATATGAAATAGTTTCTGGTGAAAGAAGATTAAGAGCTTGTAAAATTGCAGGTAGACTTACTATTTTTGCTATTGTTGGAGAATATACTGATGAGCAAATGCTTTCTTTAGCTTTAGAAGATAATTTACAAAAAGAAAAACTTTCAGCTATTGAAGAAGGTATGCTTTATAAACATATTATTGATAAAACAGATATTGATACTCAAACATTAGCTAATAAAATAGGTAAATCAAGAAGTTATATTTCTAATTCTATTCGTTTGTTACAGTTTTCACCAAACGCTCAAGAAAAGATAATTAAATATAACTTAACAATTGGACAAGTCCGTCCTTTATTAGGCTTAACAGATAAACAAATTCAATTATGTTTAGATTTAATTATTGAACATAATTTAAATGCTAGAGACTGTGAGAAATTAGGAAAAGATGTTAAAAATGGTTTCCCTCCTTCTATTTTACCTTCTGTTAGTGAAGCAGATTTAAATGAAAAATATGACTGTATTGCTCGTATTAGAGGCATAAAATTAGAAATGATATTTGATAAACAAGAAGATTTATTACATGTGGTCGCGGTTTTATTAGGGAAGACGGTTGAAAACAATGGATAGATTACAAAAGGTAATTGCCAATAGTGGTGTTACTTCTAGAAGAAAAGCTGAAGAATTAATAACACAAGGAAGAGTAAAAGTAAATAATGTTGTTGTTAAGGAATTAGGAACTAAAGTAAATGAAAGTGATTTAATAGAAGTTGATAGTAAATTATTAAATCAAGAAAAGAAAGTTTATATTCTTTTAAATAAACCTAGAAATACTTTAACTACAGTTTCTGATGATAGAGGTAGACCGACAGTTATTGAATTAATAAAAGATGTTAAAGAAAGGATTTATCCAGTGGGGAGATTAGATTTTGATACCACAGGTGTTTTAATTTTAACTAATGATGGGAACTTAACTAATCTTTTAACACACCCTAAGCATTTAGTTCAAAAGACTTATTTAGCCACAGTTAAAGGAATTATAGATGAAGATGATATTAAAAAGTTAAGTAAAGGTGTGAGTATAGATGGAACTTTAATTGTTCCAAATAAAGTAGAATTAATTAAAGCAAATGCTGAAAAAGATACTACTATTGTTAGAGTTATAGTTCATGAAGGTAAAAATCATTTAATTAAAAACCTTTTTGAAGAAATCGGTTATGAAGTTTTAAAACTTAATAGACAAGCCATTGGAGAAATAACTACTATCGGTTTATTTCAAGGGCAATATAGAAATTTAACACCTCAAGAAGTTAAATATTTATTAAGTTTAGGAGGAGGTCAATATGGAAAGAAAAAGAAATAGATTATTCCCATCTCTTATTTTGGGAGTTATAGGATTAGGTATTATAGTTGTTGTAAGTTTATTTAGCTTACCTAAAATATTACAATATATTCCTATTCCGCCTTATATAGTTATTCCTTTAAAAGTTATAGGTAATGTAACTTTTGGGATTTCTTTATTTGGTTTTTTCTTAAATATTAAAAAGAACTTCTTATTGAAATGGTCCTCTTTAGTTTTAGGTATTCTCTATGTTTTAAACTTTAATATTCTTAATGATTTATTTGCTTATTTTATTGAAACTTTTAATATTTATGATCTTTTTTATTTAGATCAAGGGCTTATAACAACTATCTTTTATGTTTTATTTACAGGTTTAGTTTCTGTCTTTTTAGTTTTTTCTTTATATCCTTTAGCTAAAACAAACTTATTAATCGCGGGTTTAATGATAATTAATATTTTTTCTACAGGAATGCAATTAACTTCAAACTTAGCAACAGTCTTAATTGTTAACCTCTTGCAAGATACTACTTTAGTCTTAACAAACTTAGCAACTGTCGGTACTATTTTATCTTATTTATCTTTATTAGGAATATTTATTTCTTTACTAGTCTTACAATTTGGAGAACTTAATAGTTTAATTATTGTTAAAGAGAAAAACATTTTACAAGAACCAGAAGAAGAAAATCCTGATGCTACTCTCTAATTGTTTCTAATAAATCTTTGTTAGCTAAGTTTAAACTTGGCAAAAGACTAGCCAGAGTTGAGAAAATTATTAAATAAATACCTATTTTAATTAAAAAAAGATAATCAATACTCATTAAATCTCCTTCATGATTAAGAAGATTTTGAAAGATTAATTCTACTTCACTATTCATTAAAATGAAAAGACTAATTGAAACTAAATAAGCTAAACTTGAAGTTAAAAGTGAAATTATAATAAACAAAAATAAAATATGTTTTTTACTATAACCTAATGTTTTTAAAATAGCAATATATTTATTTTGACTTAAAATACCCCGATAACTAATAACACCTAAAAGTAATAAGGAATTAAGAATACAAACTAATGATAAAGCATTTATACCAAAACAAATCTTTTGAATAATATCATCAATAGACTTTTGGATTTCAAAAAAAGGAGAAAAGATAACTGCTTGAGGTTCTATCTTTTGTAACTTTTGGCTCACAGTGGTTATATCTTGAGAATTGTAACAAAAAAAGGTTAAAGCATTGGAATAAGAAAAATTAATATCAATATCTAATTGGTTTAATAAACTAGTAAAGAAATCAAAAGAGTTAGCATAAATATAAAATTGGTCAGAAGGTATCAAACCTGTAATAGTAAACTCTACTTCCTTGTTACTTTCTTTAAATAGATATTTAAAAGTATTATTATTTATTAAACTATATAAGGCAGTAGAGATAACTATTTCATTTTCATTAGGTATTCTTCCTTCATTTATTTCTAATAAAGGTCTATAAATTATAGAAATATTATCAATTATTTTAGGGTAAGAAATATAACCATTTTCTAAAGTTCCTAAAGGGTTCATAACATTCATAATTGGGTAAATAAAACCAGATATTTTATTATTAAGATAATTATCTATCTCATCAAAGAAATATTTTTTAGCCAAAGCATAATATACTAGAATTATTTCAGTATTATTAATCTTATCTAAAACAAATTCATATTTATCATTTCTTATTAAAGAATTGATATCTGTTTTAAACAAATAAGAAATATAATAAAAGCCATTATTTTCAAATTCATTAGGTAATTCTACCTTTGGAAATATCTTGTTTAAAAAGTCTTTTTTTCCGTGATAGTAGGATATGTTGTTTGATTTTGTGATATGTTTTATTTTTAAGGTCTTATTAAACGAGCCTTCTTTACTTTTAAATTGAAAGGAGATTTTCATATTATAAGTGAGTAATTTATCATTAATTTGCTCAATATCATTACTACTTATTCTTAATAAAGAAGCAATATATTCAAGCCAATCACCTTTAACTTCCATTCCTATTTCATCATATTCTAAATCTATTTTAGCAAAAGAAGTTTGCCCTAATAATTCAACCGGAATATTAACATTTAGTCCAGCAATAAGGGTGTTATTTATGCTTGTTTCTGAGTTAGGGAAAATAACAGTTGTCCCATATTCTAAATTGTTTTCTAAAGCTATTTCTTTAATGATATTACTAGAAACCATTTTAACATCTTCGATATAGTTTTCATACATAAAGATACCATCTAAATTATTAAATTGCTCTAGAGAATTAGCAAAATAATTTGTAAAGCCATTAGATAAGACATGAGCTAAAATAATGCCGATTAAACCAATACAAGAAAATAGAACACTTAATATTGTTCTAGTTTTGTAAAAGGTCATATATTTAAGAGCATACTTAAATAAAGTCTTTTTTAATGGAGTTTTTTGATATTCTTTTTCTTTTAATAAAGGAATAGGCTTTTCTATTTCTTCAATATTAGTAATACTGCCATCTTTTAAATGTATGATAGAATCGGAATATTTATAAACTAATTCTTTATTATGAGAAACTAAGATAACTAATTTAGTTAAAGAAATCTCTTTTAAGGCTTCCATTACTATTTGAGAGTTTTTACTATCTAAAGAACCTGTTGGCTCATCAGCTAAAAGAATAATAGAAGGTTTAATAAAACTTCTTAAAAGAGCCACTCGGCTTTTTTGTCCTCCCGAAAGTTTTTCAACCGGCTTTTTTAAAATGTTTTTAATATTTAATAAAGAATAATACATTAGTATAATAAATATTAATAATATAATATCAGCCAATAAATATTAAATAAATGTACAAAAAAATAAAGAA
>JAISJY010000168.1 GCA_031261365.1 Caryophanales bacterium
AGCCGATTTCTTTCATATAAGCCGTTCCCAATTGTTTAGAGTCTTTAAAGAGAAGATGGGCGTTTCTATTAAAAACTATATTTTAACTCTCAAATTAGATAGTAGTTTGATTTTATTAAAAGATAAAAACTATTCAGTTGAAGAGATAAGTTCCATCGTGGGTTTTGAAAGTTATAATACCTTTTATAAAATGTTTTGTAAACGATTTTCTGAGACACCTAAGCAATATCAGTCAAATCCTTTTGAAACAAGGCACTAATGCAACAAAATTCAATTTTTCATCAACAAAAAGACATTCCATATTAAAGACATATAGCATATAATTGAACTATAAAAAAAGAGGTAATAATGTTCAAAATATGTTTTTTAGGGGCAGGTTCAACAATATTTGCTAAAAATGTTTTAGGGGATTGTATTTTAAATGAAGGTTTAGGAGAGTTTGAGATTTCTTTATTTGATATTGATGAAGAAAGATTAAATGACTCTTATTTAATGTTAGAGGGGATTAATAAACAATATCACGGTAAAGCTATTATTAGTAAATCATTAAATAGAAAAGAAGCATTAAAAGGTTCAAAATATATTATTAATGCTATTCAAATAGGTGGTTATGCTAAGATAATGGAAGATTTTGAAATACCATTAAAATATGGTTTAACTCAAACAATTGGTGATTCTTTAGGAGTGGCTGGAATCTTTAGAGGCTTGAGAATGATTAAATTATTAGAAGAAATAGTTTCCGATATCCATGAAGTTTGTGATGACCCATTATTTATTAATTATGCTAATCCGATGGCAATTTTAACAGGTTATATGGAGAAGTATCTAAACATTAGAGTTGTTGGTTTATGTCATTCGGTTCAATATTGTGTAGAAGGATTACTTAAAACTTTTAAAATGGAGGAGTATTTAGGTAAGACGAAATGGACAATTTATGGTATTAATCATCAAGCCTGGCTTTTAGATTTAAAAGATGAAAGCAATAATGATTTATATTCAATTATTAAGAAAAAGAATCTAGAAACAAACGATAAATATGATAAAAATTGGGATTTAGTTAGATTAGATATGTTAAAGAAGTTTGGTTATTATTTAACAGAATCTAGTGAACATACTAGTGAATATTTACCTTACTATATTAAAAGCAAGTACCCAGAGTTAATTGAACAATATAAGATACCTTTAGATGAATTACCAAGAAGAGCGAGAAAACAAATAACAGAGTGGCATGAGTTAAAGAAAAAGGTTGTTGATAATGAAAAAATAGAACATTTAAAAACTAAAGAGTTTGCTTCTTATATTATTAAAGCTATTGAAAATGATATTCCTTATAAGTTTCATGGTAATGTTTTAAATACTTATGGTTTAATACCTAATTTACCAAGAGAGGCTTGTGTGGAGGTTTTAACATTAGTTGATAAAAATGGTTTATTCCCGACAGTTCAAAAACCTTTACCAGAAGTGTGTGCAGCTTTAAATAGAACCAATATTAATGTTCAAATATTAAGCATAGAAGGTGCTTATAAAAAGAGTAAAGAAGAAATATATCAAGCTACTTGTTTAGACCCTCATACTAGTAGTGAATTATCTTTAGATGATATTAAAAGTTTAGTTGATGAAATGTTTGAAGCCAACAAAGAATGGTTATATGAATATAAATAATATCATTATTGATACAGATATTGGAGACGATATAGATGATATATGGGCAGTTGTTTATGCTTTAATAAATCCTCAATTCAAAGTTAGAGCCATATCTGTTACTTCAGGTAATGTTGATTATAAAGCTAAATTAGTCGCGAAGATTTTAAAAGAATTAAATCAAACAGATGTTTTAATTATTAAAGGCAAAGCCATATTAAATGGTTGTAATGCTCAACAAAGGTGGTTAAATGATTTTACTGATTATGAAGGAGAAATAACTAATGAGTATAATTTAGCATATCAAACATTATTTAATAAATATAATGATATTACTATTTTTGAATTAGGACCAATAAATGATTTAGCTAATTTTATTAAAAGTTTTAATAATAAAGAAAAAATCAACCTTATTATGATGGGTGGTGCTTATAAAAAAGGTTATCTGGGAGAAGATAAACCTGAAGCAGAAGCTAATTTAATATATTCGTATTCAGCTTTTAATGAATTAATAAAAAGTATAAAAATTACTTTATTGCCATTAGATGTATGCCGAAGTTTAATAATTAATAAGGAGTTATATCAAGAACTTTTAAAATCAAAAAAGAAAAATATTAAATTATTATTAGATAATTATCATATTTGGCAAAGTGATTATTTAGGAGGTGCTAAAAAGTTTAATCTTTTAGAATCAACTTCTGTCTTATTTGATATAGTTGTACCTTTATATTATTTATATGGAAATCTGTTTAAAGTAGAAAACCTTAAAATAAAATCTAATGAAAAAGGTTGTTTAATAGAGGGGGAAAAAGAAATTAAAATTGCTACTTTAGTAAATGAAAATGAATTAATGAATAGGTATGTTGCTGATTTATTGAGGTATTAGATGAGTAAAATAATGAAAGAGTTTAAAAAACATTGGCAATTATATTTATTTATACTACCAGCTTTAATATATATAATAATCTTTTGTTATGTGCCAATGGGTGGTATTATAATAGCTTTCCAAGATTATGACCCAGCTTTAGGTGTTTTTAAATCTTCATTTGTCGGTTTTGCTAAATTAAAAATGTTCTTTTCTTCTTATTACTTTTCTACAATTATAATTAATACTTTAGCTTTATCTTTCTTCTCTTTAATAGTTAATACTATTTTCCCGGTTGTTTTTGCTCTTATTCTTAATGAAGTTCAAAGTCCAAGATTTAAAAAGTTTGTTCAAACTTTATCTTCAGCTCCTTATTTTATTTCTTTAGTAGTTTTAGTTGGAATGTTTAATATGTTTCTTTCTAATGAAGGCTTTATAAATCAAATATTAACAACTTTAGGATTAAATCCCATTAATTTTGTTGGAGATAGTAAATATTTTAGATTTGTTTATATTTTAAGTGGTCTTTGGCAAGGTTTAGGATGGTGGGCAATTATCTATATTGGAGCTTTATCTAATGTTGATAAATCTTTACATGAGGCAGCAGTTTTAGATGGGGCTAATAGATTACAAAGAATATGGCATATTAATTTACCTGCTATTAAGCCTATTATTTTAGTTTTATTAATTATGTCTTTTGGTTCTTTAATGAGTGTTGGATTTGAAAAAGCCTTCTTAATGCAAAATCCTGGCAATAGAGAAGTAAGTGAAGTTATTGCAACTTATTCATATATGGTTACTTTTAAAACAGTCCGTGATTTCGGGTTTGGTTCAGCTGTTGGTTTGTTTAATTCAGTTATTAATTTTATTTTGTTAATTGTGGCTAATACTATAAGCAAGAAAGTAACAAAGGAGAGTTTAATATAATGCTCACTATTGATAAAAAAGATCATTTATTCAATACAGTAATTTATATATTATTAAGTATTTTTGTTGTTTTAATAATTGTTCCTTTGCTTTTTATTATTGCTAATTCTATTAGTTCACCTTCTTTGGTATTTCAAAATAAAGTAGGTTTAATACCTCAAAAGATAGATTTGACAGTTTTCAAAATTGTTTTAAGTAATGCTTATATTTTAAGAGGTTTTGGAAATACAATTCTTTATACATTTTTAGGAACTTTAATTAGTGTAACATTAACTTTAACAGCCTCTTACCCTTTAAGTAGGAAAGACTTTAAACATCGGAAGTTTTTAAATCTTATTTTTATTATTACAATGTTCTTTTCAGGAGGTATGATACCAAGTTATTTAGTAGTTGATGGTTTAGGTCTTAAAGATACTATCTGGGGTTTTATTTTACCGGGTTGTTTATCGGTTTGGAATATAATGGTTTGTAAAAGTTTCATTTATCAGGCTATTCCTAATGAATTATTAGATGCAGCTAAAATTGATGGTTGTTCGGATGCTCAAATATTCTTTTCAATTATGTTACCTTTGTGCAAACCGATTATAGCTATAATGGTTTTATTTTATGCTGTTGGTTATTGGAACTCATATTTTAATTCCTTATTGTATTTAAGTGACCCTAAATTATACCCATTACAAAGAATATTATCAGATATTATTATTCAAAACGATTTAACAAGTATGGTAGGAACGAGTGGGAGTTTAGAAAATCAAGGGCAATTAGTGAAATCTATTCAATATGTTACAATTATTGTTTCAAGTGCCCCTATTTTACTCTTATATCCATTTATTCAAAAATATTTTCAACAAGGAATGCTTCTCGGAAGCATAAAGGAGTGAAAGATGAAAAAATTA
>JAISJY010000172.1 GCA_031261365.1 Caryophanales bacterium
TATGTCTTTCCTACTCTTCTTCTACCATAAACTGCAATAAACTCAGACTGTTTAGAAGTATAAGCCATTTCTAGTTTTTGTATTTCTATACTTCTTCCAATAATATTTTTCATAGTGCCTCCTATTTATTACACGGCAATAAGTGTGTTTTTTATAATAGTTATTGCCCACCAATATTATAACATAGTATTAAAAAATAAGGCTTTATAATTCATTATTACACGGCAATAAGTATACTTTTTATAGTAGTTATTGCCCACCAATAATCACTGAATTAGTAAAATAGTATAATTCTAATCAACCCCTATATAATTAAATAACCCTTTATTTTATATAGTTTTTTCTGTTCCCACCGTTATTATTAAAAAGAAAGATTTTATTATTTTTTTTGGAACAATTTTAGCATTTGTAGAGTTTTTATTTTAGTGTTTGTGGAGTTTTTATTTTAGCGTTTGTGGAACTTTATTAAAAAACATGAGCTTTTTCGCTACTTTTTGACTGTTTTATTTATTATTGATAATTATTTATTACACGGCAATAAGTATTCTTTTTATAGTAGTTATTGCCCACTAATAACCAATTTAACATTTTAATTTTATAACCATTAAACATTTTATCAATTAAAAAAGATTATATGTTTTCATTTCAATTACATCATTTAAGTTCTCACAACATCATTATGCTAACTTTTGATTAAATTAAAGTCTTTATAAACTCAAACATAAATATTAACTTTATTCCTCATTTAACAACAGATTTTTTAGTTTGTATACCTTCTATCTGTCTTAAAATAATTATTGGTGGTATAATTAATGTGATATTTTTATTTAACGAATGAAATATATTCTATGTTAAGGGAGGTAGAAATGTACGAGAAGTCTATAATATTCAGTTTAACCGCCAATGTAGAGTTAACAGACAGAATTGCTCAAGAAAGTGGCATTGTTAAAGGTGAATCCATTGTCAAACATTTTGCTGATGGTGAAATAATCGTTCATTTTACTACTACTGTTAGAGGTAAACAAGTTTATATTATTCAGTCTACTTGTATTCCTAATGTTACTGAGAAACTGATGGAATTATTAGTTTTTATAGATGCTTTAAAAAGGGCTAGTGCTAGAGAAATAGTTGCTGTCATTCCATATTATGGTTATTCAAGACAAGATAGAAAGTCTAGACCTCATGAACCTATCACTGCTCGTTTAGTTGCTGATATGTTACAAATAGCTGGAGTTGATAGAATTATAGTTTTTGATTTACATGCTCCCCAAATTCAAGGTTTCTTTAAATGTCCTTTAGATGATATCTCGGCTGTCCCAATGTTTAGTAAATACTTTAGAAAAGTAATGAGTGGTAATAATGATTTA
This sequence comes from Caryophanales bacterium, assembly GCA_031261365.1. Taxonomy (GTDB): domain Bacteria; phylum Bacillota_I; class Bacilli_A; order RFN20; family JAISJY01; genus JAISJY01. The sequence continues at coordinate 1,368 of JAISJY010000172.1, forward strand.
GTTATTGTCTCTCCTGACCATGGAGGTGTTACTAGAGCTAGAAAATTAGCAAGTGGTTTTGGGAGTAAAGAACCACAAATTGCTATTATTGATAAGAGAAGGTCTAAACCAAATGAATCGGAAGTAATGAATATAATCGGAGATGTTAGAGGTAAAACTTGTATTATTATTGATGATATTATTGATACTGCTAAAACCTTATGTAATGCGGCTAAATCATTAATAGATGCTGGAGCTATTGCTGTTTATGCGGCTGCAACTCACCCTATTCTTTCTGATAATGCTGTTGCAAGAATTGAAAAATCTGTCATTAAAGAAGTGGTCGTAACTGATACTATACCTATACCAAGCAGTATAAAAAGTAAAAAGTTAATTGTTTTATCTGTCCAACATCTTATCAAAGGGGCTATTGAAAAAATAGAAGAGTCTTCTTCATTAAGCGTTATCTATGAAGACTATGATGCTAAAGATAAATAATGAAATTTCTTAAAACATTAAAAGAAGTCTTTTTGTCTTCTCTACCTTTATTAATAGTCATAATAGCCTTATGCGGTTTCATTTTTCCATTTCCCGATATAGAAAATTTTTTTAAAGTGTTCGGTGGGTATGTTATTGTAATTTTAGGGCAAACTATATTTTTAATCGGTTTAGAAAACTCTATTTTACCTATTGGAAGATTAGTCGGTGGTTCTTTAACTAAACTTAAAAAGATAATTTGGGTTATCATGTTTGGCTTATTGTTTGGAACAGTTGCCACTGTTGCCGAGCCATCTTTATCTGTTATCGCTAGTCAATTTGGACAAATAAATAGTTTTGTAAATCCAACTTTATTCATTTGGATTTTAAGTTTTGGAGTTGGAGCTTCTGTAGCTTTAGCTTTATTTAGAGTTATTAAGAATTGGAACATTAAAATATTATTTGCTGTTGCTTATAGTGTGGTCTCTATCTGTGCTTGGTTTACTCCTGCTCAATATAGAGCTATTGCCTTTGATGCTGCTGGAGCTACCACAGGTGATATTTCAGTTCCTTTTATTTTAGCTTTCGGTTTAGGTATTAGTGCAACTGCTAGTAAACATAAAACAAACGATGAAACTTTTGGAATTGTTGGAATTGCTTCTATCGGACCTATTGTAGCTTTATTTATTTATGGTATTATTATTGGACCTAATCCTAATTTAAATACTTTTGACCCTGCCACCACTCAGTCTTTTCTAGAAATATTCTTTGGTAATGTTCTTAATGTTTTATTAGCTATATTACCAATTATTGTTATCTTTTTAGTCTTTCAATTCTTTTTTATTAAACTCTCTAAAAAAAGTTTAACTAGAATATTATTATCAAGTATTGTTGTCTTTGCTGGGCTTTTAATCTTTTTAGTCGGAATTGATTTTGGTTTTGCTATTGCAGGAGAACATATCGGGAATAGTTTTATGACTAATCCTAATCCTTGGAAAACCTTTTTCTTAATTTTAGTCACAATGTTATTAGGTTTTACCATTGCTATTACTGAACCTGCCGTTTCTGTTTTAGGAGACCAAGTAGAAGAAATAACAAACGGTGCTATTAAAAAGATTACTTTAAAATTAGCTGTGGCTATCGGCATTGCTTTAGCCGCTTTATTTACTTTAATTAATATCTTATTGCCTGATGTATCTATCTTATGGACTTTAATGCCTTTATATGCTATTGCTTTAATTTTAATGATATGGTGTCCAAATATGTTCGTGGGGTTAGCCTTTGATTCAGGAGGAGTAACAGGTGGAGCTATTACTAGTGCCTTTTTAGTTCCTTTGACTTTAGGAGTTTCTCAAGCAATGGGACAAGATATCTTAGTTAATGGCTTTGGTATTATTGGTTATATTTCAGCTTTACCTTTATTAAGTGTTGAAATATTAGGTATTATCTATACTAGAAAATTAAAGAAGCAAGAAAAAGCTAAACAAGATTTAAAAGATTCAATAAAGTTAGCATTAGAAGAAAATGCTAAAAAGGAGATTTAAAATGCAAGAATTAGAGTTTATTATTACTATTGGGAATAGGAACGATGGCAAAGCTATTAGTAGTACTTTAGAAAAGGCTGGAGGTTTTTGCTTTAATTCTTTTTTTGGTAAAGGTATTGTTAGGGCTAGTGAAATACTTCAGGCTTTAGGTCTAGTAACTAATCAAAGCAAAATTGTTATCACTTGTATTATTGAAAAAGAAAAAGCTTGTACTGCTTTAAAGTTATTAGAAACGGTTAATCATTTTACAAAGCCAAATACGGGAATAGCCTTTGCTATACCTTTAAATAAGATGGGAGGGAATGCCTAATGAAAGCATTATTTATTATTATCAACGCTGGTTTTGCTGAAGACATAGTTGAAATCGCTAGGTCTTGCGGTGCTAGAGGAGCAACAGTTATTAATGCTCGTGGAACTGCTACAAGTGATGATACTTTTTTGGGTATACATGTAAGTCCAGAAAAAGAAATCGTATTATCTTTAGTGGAAGAAGAGGTTGCAGAGAAGACAGTAGAAATGATAGAAAAACTTGCTGGTAATAAAACAAGTGCTAATGGTATTTGTTTCTATCTTCCTGTTGATTTAATGACTAATATCAATGCTAAAGTTCCTGTTACTAAATAATATTATTTATTACAATGTTATAGTTTAGAGTTGGTGAATAATTTTGAGTATCTATATTTGTAGTTATAAATGACAAAAACATATGTATTTGTAGAAGAGTTGGATATAGTCATGTTGATACAGAAAA
>JAISJY010000043.1 GCA_031261365.1 Caryophanales bacterium
CTTTGCAAAAATATCTTCTTTGTTTTGTTTAGGTTCAAGAGGTTTATTCTTATTAGATTTATTTAATAAAAACTGAATAAAAGCATAAACGGGGTCTATTAATAACATTGTTAAACTTCCAAAAGTTAAAATAATAGAAATTAATAAATAAATTGTATTATTTGTTTTTAAATTACTTAAAAGATAAGCAAAAATATTAACTTGGAAGTCTTTTAAAAGAATATCTCCTTGCAACCAAGCTTGATACTGTTTTAAATAATCAAAATCACTTTTATTAACTGACAAAAGTAAACTTGCCCCAAATAAAAATAAAATTAAATAGATAAACTTTGGAAAAGAAAATAAAACTTTTTTACCTTTGGTAAAGAAATGCCATAGACAAAGTAAAACAAAAAACATTAAAACATATAAATATAAATTAGCAAATAAAATAGAAATAGGAAAAGATAAAAACCTCCCAAAACTTTCATTTTGAAAAACTAAACAAAGTAAAGAGAAAGCAAAGAGTAAAATACAAGCACTAAGCCTAATTTGGATTTTCTTAACTTCCTTATTTTCCATTAATTTTCAACAATACAAGGAATAATCACAGGTTCCTTCTTATTAAACTTATAGATACGGTGTTTAAAACGACTAATAATAATCTCTTTTAAATATTCCAAGTTCCAACCAGATGTATTAACTTCAACAACAGCTTGATTAACAATAGCCTCTAAATCTCTGTTTAAATCAGCTCCCATTTTAACAAATATAAAACCTCTCATTTGAATATCAATAGAAGTATTTATAGTCTTATTCTTTTTATCAATACCAACTCCAAGTATGACCACACCAGAGTTATATAATTTCTTTCTTTCAAATAAAACCGTATTTCCTGCTTCACCAAAACCATAACCATCTACAAAATTATCAGTAACTTTTAAAGGTTTCTCTTGAACAAAAACTCTTTCACCGTCTCTAAAATGTTCTTGAATTATTTCTTCAGGATTACTTGGGTCAACCATTAAAATTATTTGAGTTGGTGATATCATTAATTGTTCAAAGATTAATTGACAATTCTCGTATAAGTTTTTATATTCCGCATTAATTGGAACAATATATTTAGGATTTAATAACTTAAGCATTAGTTTTATATCTTCTTGACTAGCTTCTAATTTAATAATTTCTTTCTTACCAAAGGCTTTTATCTTGGCAGGAGACTTATACAATTCATCTAAAGCATCAGAAATATTCTTTTCATAACCTAAATTATCAGTATTAATAACAATAATCGTATCGTTTTCACTTAAAAATAAGTTCTTCTCGGCATTACCTTGTTGTAACCTAAATAATTCTCTATATAAATGCCTATACTCACCTGCTAAAATAATAATATAGTCTTGATGTTTAACCGTATAATCAAAATCAACAAATAAATCTTCAGGATAATAAATGATATTTTGCTTAATAAAATCATTAATCTCATTTCTTTGACTTCTAGAATATAATAAAATCTTTTTCTTAAAATCAACGGCTAATTTAACTATCTCATTAAACCTAAAAATATCTTTAGAAAACAAACCAAAAATTAAACGATTATCAGTTTCAAACTCGTCTCTAATTAAACTTGTTATTTTATGATTTGGGGAAGTAAAACCAACAGTATGACAGTTTTTTGAATCAATAAAAGATAATAAAACTTTCTCTCTAGCAATATCAGCTAAAAAAGGTAAATCAGTTTTAAAGCCAGGTTCAGCTGAAAAATCAAAGAAAAAGGAAGAAGCATAAGTAATATAACCTTGATTAGTATGAACAGCAACTCCAAAACTATAAGGTAAAGAAGTTGTTGTCCCAAAAATTGCAATTTTATGCCCCGCGATTTGAATATAAGCATTAATTTCTACAATATTCCAAACAGTATTAACTAAATCAACATTAAATAATTTAGCATTTTTAGTAATATAATATCTGCCAATTCTAGAAGTATAAATAGGAGCATGGACAGCTTCTAATAATCTTGGAACTGCACACAAAGCTTCATCAATTGGTTGAGTAATAAAGATAGCTTTAACTTTGTTTTTATTTTCTATTAAATAAGAAAAATCAGGCAAAATATATTCAATACCTGGCATACTTTGTTCAGGCTTTTTAGAACCAGCATCCAAAACAAAAATATCATCGTTTATTTCAACGATATACATCCACTTGCCGTTTTCGTCTAACCCTCCCAGACTAAATATTTTTACATTTTCCACTATTTCTTCTTATTTGCTAAATCTATTATATCTTGAACAGTCCTAATTGTTTCTAGTTCTTCATTACTAAATTCAATTTTAAATGCTTCTTCAGCATCTGAAACTATTTCAACAATATCTAATGAATCAATTCCCAAACTTTTCAAGGCAGCATCTTTATCAACTTTCTTGCCTCCCAACTTATCTTCAAGCATTTTTAAGATTGTCTCTTCTCTTGTCATAAGACCTCCATAACATACATAAACTATCTTAATGATTTATTGTCATTAGTATATTGTCTATATGTTTTATTATATAATATTTGAAATTATTTTGTTTATCTTCTTAATATCTTTTAATAAAAAACCTTAAAATAATCCTTTTTATCTACTTTATCTCTTAGTTAATACTACCATGCTTAAAGGTTGTAACTCTAATTGCCCCTCAAAAACAGTATCTGCACTCGTATCATTTGATAATAAACAAAAATATTTACCATTTAAACTAATTGTTTTAAGTTCATAAGAAAGATTATAAATACACATTAATTCTTGACTAATTTGTAAATACTTAACAAATAAAGTGTTATCTCCTAAATATATTTCTGTTTTATCTTTTATTTCACTAGCATTAACCACTCTAATCACTGGATTATTTTTTCTAATTAAAATTAACTTTTTAAAAAACTCCACCGTTTGATAATGCTTTTCTCTCTCGTTCCACGCTAGACGATTAATCTTATCACCACTAATAAAACTATTATGGTCTCCTTGCTTAGATAAAAAGAACTCTTGACCAGCATGAATAAAAGGAATACCCGGACTTAGTAAAACAACAGCCAACATCATTTCTAATCTTTTATATCTCTCTGAAACAGTATCATAAGGATTACATTTCTCTAATTTATCAAAAGCTGTTAAATTATCATGACACTCCACATAATTAACGACATTATTGGCAGATAAATATTTATAAGTAAGGTTATTATTTAAAGTTGAGGCTGTTAAAACATCCTTCATTAAAACTTCAGAAACTATTCCATCACTAAAAAGTCCTTTATTGCTATCTTCATTACTCCCTCTAATAACATCTCTAAATCTATCCGAAAAGAAAGCAATATTTGGTAGATATTTATTATTAGTTTGCATCGCTTTTTTACTATCATCTAGGTATGTTGGCATATTCCAGCCCTCACCATAGATTAGAAAACCACTTTTTAAAGAGTTTGCCATTTTATAAACTTGATTAATAGTTTCAATATCAGTTATACCCATTAAATCAAATCTAAAACCATCCACATTATAAAAAGAAATCCACCTCTTTAAAATATCTAAAATATATTTCCTTGCCATAAACTTACAACTATCAAAATCATTAGAACAAAAAGAGCCATTGCTGGGATTTCCATATTCATCCTCTCTAAAAAAGTAATGAGGAACTAATATTTCAAAAGGACTTCTATAAGCATCAAACATATGATTAAAAACTACATCTAAAATAACTTGTAAACCTTTTTCATGTAAAGCTTCTATCATTTCTTGACATTGAATAATTCGAGCATAAGGGTCATCAATATCTAAAGTATAAGAACCCTCACAAACATTATATTGCACAGGGTCATAACCCCAATTATAATTAGCATAAGGATAATTTTCATCAACACTCCCAAAATCAGTTAAAGGAGATAATTGAATACTTGTAACTCCTAACTCTTTTAAATAATCAATACCGACTGAAAAACCTTTTTGAGTCTTTAAACCTTTCTCTAAAAAAGCTTTATACATCCCTTTATTTAGAAAAGGACCATCTTTATCACTAGAAAAATCTCTAACATTTAATTCATAAACAATATGGTCAACAGGGTTAGAAATACGAGCAGGAGAATACTTCTTGACTTTTATTTTATCTAAATCTAAAATAACACTCTTATTATGATTAGCTGTTGAACCATAAGCATAAGGGTCAATGGTTTTAACTATTCTATCATTAACATTACATAATAAATTATATTCATAACCTTCATAATTACCCATTAATGTAATAGAAAAAACACCATTCTCGGCTTTTTCAAAAGGTAAAAAAGTTACTTTCCCATTGTATAATTCCAAAGTTAAAGTAGTAGCCACTGGAGACCATACTTTAATTGTTGTTTTAGTTTTAGTATAGGTAGGTCCTAAATCATTACCCTCATAAGCATATTTAATATCAAAAAATGGATCTTTGACAAAGTTTCTAAAAGTTAATTGACACTGCAACCCGTGGTCACTTTCTAAATGATATGGCTTAGACAATATATCAACATCATATTGAACCTCATATTCAAAAGTATCATCACAGTCTCTTTTTCTAATTGTTCTCAAAGGTATTCTTTCTTTTTCATAAACTAAATAAAAATGACCTTCACCATTAAAAGTCATCTTAGAAAAGACAACTCTAATTAATTTAAAACTTTCAACAAAAGCCCTCAATAATTTTCTCATATTGCCTCTTCTAAACTCTTTCCTTCAAATTGTGAATTATATAGTTTAGCATAAAAACCATTTTTATCTAAAAGTTCATTATGAGTTCCACTTTCAATAATATCTCCATTATTCATTACTAAAATTAAATCAGAGTTTCTAATTGTTGATAATCTATGAGCTATAACAAAAGATGTCCTATTTTTCATCAATTCATCCATCGCATCTTGAATTAATTGTTCAGTTCTAGTATCAACATTACTAGTTGCTTCATCTAAAATAAGCATTGGAGACCCAACTATCATAGCTCTAGCAATAGTTAATAATTGTTTTTGACCACTAGAAATTTGATTTTCTTCATCAATTATCATTTTATAGCCACCTGATAAAGATTTAATGAAATGATGAACATGAGCTGCTTTACAAGCTCTAACAACATCTTCATGACTAATTGGAGTCTTTCTTCCAAAAGTTAAATTCTCTTCAATTGTTCCTTTAAATAACCAAGTATCTTGTAAAACCATTCCAAATAATTGTTGAACATTGCTCCGACTCATCAAATGAGTATCAACTCCATCAACATAAATATGTCCAGAGTTTATTTCATAAAACCGCATTAACAAATTAACCAAAGTAGTTTTACCAGCCCCTGTTGGTCCAACTATGGCTATTTTTTGTCCACTCTTAACTTCAACTGAAAAGTCTTTAATAATTTCTCTATCTTCATTATAAGAAAACTTAACATGCTCAAACTTAACATTACCTTGAACTTGATGTGGGTCTAATTCAAATTGAACATTTTCTTTTTCTAATTCTTTTTCCCCTAAAAATATAAATATTCTCTCAGCCGAAGCAATTAACATTTGAATATTAGTTGATATTTGAGCCACTTGAGCTATTGGTCTATTAATATTAGAAGCATAAATAATCATTGATTGCAATTCACCTAAAGTTCTCCGTCCTTTAAAAACTAAAACTCCACCTAACAAACAAACTCCAATATAAACTAAATTATTAATAAAATTAGTAATTGGCCAAATAACGATAGAAAAGAAATTACTTTTAAAACCATTATTAGCTAAATCAGTATTAAACTTATTAAATTGTGTTTCAAATCTTTCTTGAGCATCAAAAACTTTAATGATATTTAAACCTGAATATATTTCTTCAATATGCCCGTTTAACTCCCCTAAAACTCTTTGATTAGCCGCAAAATACTTTTGACTTCTCTTCATAATTATTGCCATTGTCAAACCAGCCAAAGGAACTGAAGCAATAGCAATTAAAGTTAATTCCCAAGAAATACCTAACATCATAATTACATAACCGATTAAAATAGAGATATTTAAAACAACTGTATCAACCGCTTGAGATAATAAACCTGAAATATTATCAACATCATTTGTAATTCTACTTAAAGTATCTCCATAACTATTGTCATCAAAATATTTAATTGGTGTTCTATTTATCTTTTCAATAAGCATTTTTCTAAATCTATAAGCAGTGGCTTGAGAAAGTTGGTTACTGACAAAACTTCTAATAACTCCAAAAATATAAGAAGCCACATACATAATAACTAAAAAGATAGCTACATCATTTATTTGTTTCCAGTCCCCAGCCGTTAAAGCAAAAGTAGACCAGTCAATAAGAGGTTTAAACTCAGCATCAAAACCAATAAAATGTTCACTAGAATAAGTTTGTATTCTTTTAGAAATAACATCCGTAATAATACCTATTTTACTTGGTCCAATAATAATTATAACCACCGATAAAACAGAAAATATTAAACCGACAATTAAATATTTATAAAGAGGTTTTAAAAAAACAACTAACTTTTTAAAAGAACCTTTAAAGTCATTAGCCTTAATAGAAGTTCTAGAAGATTTATTAATTGGTGGCATTTAATTCCTCCTTTGATAATTGTGAAAAAGCCATTTCTTGATATATTTGACATCTTTTTAAGAGTTCTTGATGTGTTCCAATATCAATTAAATCACCTTTATCTAAAACAACTATCTTATCTGCTTCTAAAATAGTGGCAATTCGTTGAGCGACAATAATTAAAGTAGTTCCTTTTTTTCTATTCATTAAAGCATTTCTCAATGACCTATCAGTTTTATAATCTAAAGCGGAAAAAGAATCATCAAATATTAAAGTTTCTGGATTACCAACTAAAGCTCTAGCAATACATAACCTTTGTTTTTGTCCACCTGAAAAGTTTTTACCACCTTGAGAAACATGATAATCTAAGCCTTCAGGTAAAGAACTAATAAACTCAGTGGCTTGAGCCAAAGATAAAGCTTCATATATTTCTTCATCACTCGCGTTTTCATTAGAAAGATTTAAGTTACTTCTAATAGTTCCAGAAAATAAACTAGCTTTTTGAGGAACAAAACCGACAATACTATGAATGGTTTTAGCTGTTAGATTTCTAACATCAACTCCATCTATTAATAATTGCCCTGCTGAAACATCAAAAAAACGAGGAATAAGATTAATAACTGTTGATTTACCACTACCTGTAGAACCAATAAAAGCAACTATTTCTCCTTTGCTTATTTTAACATTTATGTTATGTAAAACACTTTCTTCAGCATCTGGATATTTAAAATCAACATTAATGAACTCAATAGTTCCTCTCTTTTCATTAAGTATTTCTTCATCTACAAGTGGTTGAATAATGCTCGGTTTAGTTTCAACAACTTGAAATATTCTTTTGGCTGAAACTGCTGCCTTTGGAAAGTTAATAAATATCATAATTAAGAACATAAAAGACATAAATATTCTAATAGCATATTGAGCAAAAGTAGCTTGATAAGCAATTCCTTCGATTGGATTATCACCTAAAACATTTCCACTAATCAAACTTGCCCCTATATATGTTATTAAAAATATCATAATCTGCATCACAAAATCAACAAGAGGCATCACAAAAGCAAAGATATTACCAGCATTTAAATTCAATTTAGTTAATTTCTTATTAACATTATCAAACTTCTCTTCAACCGGCTTAACAGCATCATAAGCTCTAATAACTCTTAATCCTGTTAAATTCTCTCTAGCTACTAAATTAGTTTCATCTACTAAAGTTTGAATCTTTTTAAAGACAGGCATAATAAAGATAAAGATAATAATAACCATTGTTAATAAAACCGAAACACCCACAAAAACAGGAGTTGAAAGTTGCCAAGAAATACCATTAATTTTACTTAAACCCCGAATAGCCATAATTGGAGACATTACTCCCATTCTTAGTAACATTACTAAAATAAATTGGACACTTTGGACATCGTTTGTTGTTCTAGTAATTAAACTCGCAGTTGAAAACTTATTAATTTCTGCCAAAGAAAAATTGTTAACAGACTTATAAACTTTTAAACGCAGATTCTTGCCAACTTGAGTAGCAATAAAAGTTGCTAATAAAGTAGCACCAAACATACAAACAATAGAAGTTAGAGAAATTAAAAGCATTGTTCCACCTTCTCTTAATATCATTTGAGTAGGGTCTTTTTGACTCTGAATAGCTTCCATAATTGCAATTACTATTTTTTGCATTTGATCAGGTAATTTTAAATCACTATCAACTTGAAAATAAATTAAAACTACTATACCTAAAAATAATAACCACATCCAATATTTAAAGCTAGCAAATACTTTTAACATAAACTTGCTCCTTATAAAAACAGCCTAATTATAGGCCGTTTAATTTTTAGATATCTTTTTTTGCCAATTCAACTAATGATTCAAAAGCTTTTAAATCATGTATTGCCAATTCAGATAACATTTTTCTATTAACACTAACTCCTGCCACCTTTAAACCGTGCATAAATCTAGAATAATTTAAGCCATATTGACTAACAGCAGCAGATATTCTCGTAATCCACAAAGCTCTAAACTCTCTTTTCTTTCTTCTTCTATGAACAAATGAATAATCCCAAGAATGTAATAATTGTTCTTTAGCAGTCCGATATAATCTATGTTTTGAACCAAAATAACCAGCAGCTGCTTTTAATATCTTTTTACGACGGTCGTGTTTATTTCCACCTTTTACTCTCATAACTTGCCTCCTATTGTATCAAATCTTTGATTCTACTTTGATCAGTAGGGTGAATCAAGCTGGATTTTGATAATTGTCTTCTTTGTTTCTTAGTTTTAGCCCAAGCTTTATGTTGTCTATAACCTTGTTTTCTCTTTAACTTTCCGCTTGCTAAGACTTTAAATCTTTTAGCCACAGCAGATCTTGTTTTCATTTTTGGCATTTTTGCTCTCTCCTTGTTATTTCTTTTTTACCGGGGTTAAGAAACAGTTTAAGAAATGACCCTCATGAATAGGTGCTTTTTCAACTGTTAAGAATTCACTAACTAAATCAATTAATCTTTGAATAGTTTCATGTCCTTTTTCGGGAAAGGCTAATTCTCTTCCTTTGTACTTCAAAGATATTTTAACCTTACATTCTTTAGCTGACCAATCCTTCATTTTGTTCGCCCAAGTTTTAAGATCACCAATGTCCGTGTTCACTTTTATACGAACTTCTTTTAAATCATTTTCTTTTTGATTTTTACGAACATCTTTTTCTTTCTTTTCCTTATCAAACTTCATCTTTTTATAATTGATTACCTTACAGACAACCGGGTTTCCGTTTGGATTTACACAATACAAGTCAAGTCCTTTGGAATAAGCATAGGCTTGAGCTGCTTTGGTTTGAATTAATCCAACATTGTTACCGGTCTCATCAATTAAGAGAACAGATGGAAATCTAATTCTTTCGTTTACTAAATCATATTCAACTTTTTTCTTGGGTGTTAGTTCTTCACTAATAAAATTTGGTTTTTTTTGCGGCATTTCTGTTTGCTTCTTA
>JAISJY010000134.1 GCA_031261365.1 Caryophanales bacterium
ATTATTTTATTATTAACAGGTTGTGGTAAGAAAGTAGAATATGACCCGAATAATTTTTTGGAAACAGGCGATAAAATTGTTAAAGAAAAGATAACTATAAGAATGTTTGCTCCTTTACATTCTTTGCATAGTAGGGAAGGTTATAATGCTATGCGTTTATTTAAGGAAATGGAAGAAATAACTAATATTCATATTGAGTGGTCTTTAGCACCTGTTCAATCTTATGATGAAATTAGAGCAACTCAATGGCAATCTAAAAATAAAGTAGATGCTTTTTTCTTGTATAACTCTCTTGAAGATGTGGTGAGATATGGGCAAAATGGAACTATTTATGAGCTAACGGATTATATTGATAAATATGCTCCCAATTATAATAGTATTTTAGAGGCAAATCCAAGTTATCGAACAGAGGCTACTTTTAATGGAAAAATGTATTCAATGTTATCTATTAATGATGTTCCAAGAGATCAAACTTTTAAACAATTTATTAATAAAAAATGGTTAGATAATTTGGGATTAGATGTTCCAACAACAACTGAAGAATATTATGAGGTTTTGAAAGCCTTTAAAAATGGTGACCCAAATGGTAATGGTATACCTGATGAAATACCTTTATCAAGTGCTTCTTTAAAGCAAACTAGAAACTTCTTGATGTCAGCTTTTGGTTATGTTTCAACAGGTTTAGAAGTTAATGATGATATAGTTCAATTTGTTGCTAAAACTGAAAATTATCAAGAATATTTAAAATATACTAATAAACTATATGCCGAACATTTATTAGATAATAACACTTATGCTATGACTGAAAGTGATTTAGCTGGTAAAGGTTCTTTAGTAGGTTCTTTTGATGGAGCAGCTGGTTATTTAATAGCAGGAGAAAGTAGAGATGCTGATTACATTGCTTTACCTCCTTTAACTTCTCCTTTTAATAATCAACAAATGTGGTTAGGATTTCAAAATGTTAATCCGAGTGCGATTATAATTCCTAAAACATCACCTTATGTTAAAGAACTAATTAGGTGGATGGATTTTCTATATTCACCTTTAGGAATAGAATTACAATCTTTTGGAAAAGCGGGAGAAGATTTTACTTGGGATGATGAGGGGCATACAAGTTTTACTTTTAATGTTCCAAAAGGAATGAATATTGAAGAGTTTAGAGGAGGTATAACTCCAGCGGTTGGTCTTGGTGTTGTAGCATATTTTAGTAAGGAAATAGCTTTAAAAGATAACAACATCTATACCCAAAGAATAAATAAACAAGTAGATGATGCTCATTATTTAGATTACTTAAAAATACCTTTACCTATTTTAACTTTTACTAATCCAGAGAATACTCAATTAGCAATTATTAAAACTGATTTAGATATTTATATGGCAGTAATTGAACAAAAGTTTGTGACAGGGCAACTTGCTCTTAATCCTAAAAATTGGCAAGACCATTTAGATAATTTAACTAAATTAAAAGTTAATGATTTACTTAATATTTATCAAACGGCATATAATAGGCGGAGAGATAGTTTATGAATAAAATAATTAGTTTACTATTAGGGATTACCTTATTAGTGGGGTGTAGTGTGAAAGAAAATAAAACAGTTAAACTAGGTGAAGAATTATTAAAGAGTGAGTTTCAAAGTAAGGTTAATAATGATTTAGTTCAAGGATTAAGCGATGCTAGTATTGTCGGTATTAATAAAGATAAATATGAAAATGAAAGATTATACGGTAGTGAAGGTTTACAAGTTTCAGTAATTTTAAATGGTAGTGATTTTGGAATGAATGGAACTGATAAAAAAGATGATACTTTAGCTTTTAATGCGATGTTGGCAGAGGCTAAAACACATCAAGGATTAGTTAAATTAGTTTTACCAAGTGGAGATTTAGACTTTATTGAATCCATTAATCCTTTAGATAGGGCAAATGGAATTGTTATAAAAGATATTTCAAATTTAATTATTTCTGGACATAATACAAATATTTATTTTCATGGAGAAATGAGAGGCTTTTTAATAGAGAACAGTTCAAACATTTACTTTGAAGATTTTAGTATTGATTATGGAGTTCCACCTTTTTCAATTGGCAATATTATTTCTAATGATGGGACAACTTTTGTAATTCAAGTTCATGCAGGTTATCAAATTAATGGAGACAGCAGGATTTCAGCTATGCTTGAATATAATCAAAACTCCTTTACTCCAAGAGCTAGAGGTAATGATATTTATGGTAGTGTTAAAAGTACCAGATATTTAGGAGATAATAAATTAGAAATAACTTTTAATTCAAAATATGCTACTGCACCTATTAATACTTTAGTTGTATTGAGACATTATCTTTATGAATATGATTGTTTTTATGTTCATAAATCTTCTAATGTTCATTTTGAATCAGTAACTGTTTATTCAGCTTTAGGAATGGGAGTAAGAAGTGAAGAATCAGAGAATATTTATTTTAATAGATTAAACTTCCAATTGAAACCTCATACTGATAGATTAATGACAGTGACAGCTGATGCTTTACATTTTATTGATGTAGCGGGAGAAATAAAAATAACTAATAGTTTATTTGAGAATAATGGAGATGATGCTGTTAATGAACATGGTATGTTTTTTGAAGTGAAGGAGATTATTAATTCTAAAACACTACGCTTAGTTAATCCACGAGGCTATAACTTTGCTCCAAGAGTAACAGATACCATTGAAATAAGTAGTTCTTTTGATTTAACAGTAATTCAAGAGTTAACAGTTGCTAGTGTGGTTGAAGCTAATCCTGGTTTTATTGTTACTTTTATAGAAGACATTAGTTCAAGTGTTGAAATCAATAATGTTGGGGCAGATGTTACAAGGTCAGCTACTTTATTATTTGAAAATAATCTAGTTAGAAATAAAAGATGTCGGGGTGTTTTAGTTCAAACGAGGGGAGCAATTATTAGAAATAATACTTTTGCAAATATGGATGCTGGAGTATTTTTAGCTACCGATGCTAATGAGTGGTATGAATCTATTACACCTCAAGATGTTTTAATTGAAAATAATAAGTTTTTGAAAAATAATTATGTTAGTGGAGGAACACAAGGAGATATTACTATAACACCTTTTGGTAAGGGTTATAATTTTGGAGAAGTTGGAACAGTAAAAAACATTTCTATTCTTAATAATTTCTTTGGTAATTCAGCAAATAGTGCTATCTTTGCAACTAGTACGAGTGGGTTAAATATTTCTCATAATTTAATTTATAATGTTGGTTTATTACCTAAAAATAGTAGTTGGAATGCTGGTATTATTTTACAATTATGTGATGAAATAACTTTAAATAGTAATGCAGTTTATGCTAACTCTACTGCTGATTTTACTTCCATTAAATTAGGCTCTGGAGTTAATCCTGATAATATTACAATTAATAATAATTTAGGTTTTACAAGAGAAGATTTAACAGGTGAGGTTATTAAAGTTTTATTTAATTTACCACATATTAATCAAGAATTATCTTTAAATAGTAATAGTTTAGATGATTGGGATTTTATTCCTAATTCTTTAGAAATTGTTGGTATAAGTGATGTTGACCAACAACAATTAGAGGCTAATGATTTAACTTTTAAAATAAATAAATTAAAAGTCGCTTATAGTGATAATGGTTTGTATGTTGGCTATGATGTTTTTGATGATGAATTAGTCTTTAATCATACTGTTTCAACTTGGGAAGGGGATGGTGTTGAAATCTTTATGACTGATGACCTTAGTAGTAAAGACCCATTAAGTGTTTTAAAGTTAAGCAATAATAGTTGTTTACAATTATTTATGTCAAGTGATGCTACTTATGGAAATCAAGTATCAGAACTTCGGACATCAAGTCTTGTTTTAGCCCAGAAAAGTTTAATTCAAATGTCTTTCACAGAAAAGAATAATGGCAAGGGATATTTTGGAAAAGCCTTTATTCCTTTTAGTGTTATTCCAGATATAAAACAAAGTATTTTAAGTGGAGGAGAGTTTAGTTTTGTTATTAATTTTTCTGACTCTGATAGTAATTCTTTAAGAGTTCAATATGCAAGTGTTCCTCATCCTGTAGAGTTTAATAAGTTTGTTCCTTACAAGATGTCAAAGTTAAGTAAAGAGGTAGCCTAATGAAAAAACATTTATTCCTTATCGTTTTATTATTAATAGGTTGTGGCAAAAAGACTTCAAGTTCTTCTTTTGATTCAAGTTCTTTTTTAGAAAGTACTTCAAGTTCTTCCTTTGATGTTAATGCTTTACTTGATGACCCAGATGCTGATGGACAATATGGCAATGGAGTTAATGAAAACCGTTTCCCTGATGATGATTTATATGAAACAGTTCAAGAAAGAAAAAGAATCTTAAATGTTGGTGAAACTTATTTAGAAACTTTTGAAAATGATTATCTTGAAACTAAGTTGTACCCTGATTATGTAGATGCCCAAGCCACTGTTCAAATATTAGAGACAGGGAACTGTCATATTGCAGGTAAGAGTGTTTGTTTAACAACACCGGGTAATTATTATGGAACAAGATTTTCAGGGATGAAGTTTGCTAGAAATGGTTCTTATCATATTGAGTTTGATTATAAGATAGTAGTCGCGAGTAATGATTTCTTTTTTCAATTTAGGTCAATGGCAGGAGGAATTGCTACTGATATTTATAAAGTAATACAAGGTTCAGCTGGTAGTAGTGGACATTTAACTTTTGAAGTTACTTTTGATGATTATTCTGATTATGCTTTAAGTATATTCCCTAGAAATAATGCTGGTAAATTAGCTATTGATAATATTTCTATAACGAGATTAAACTCTGTTCCTCGTGTTCTAGGCGGTTCAGTAGTAGGAACATTAAGTGTTGGTCATACTTTAACTTATTCTTATAATTATTATGATAGTGAAGGTGATGTTGAAGCTTTAAGTGAGATTACTTGGTTTACGGCTTTAAATAAGAATGGTTTAAATAAAACTGTTATATCTGAGGCAGGAACTTCTTTATTAGTTACGAGTGATATGGTTGGAAAATATGTTGGCTTTTCAGTTGTTCCTATTAGTGTTGGAACAAGTCAAACTAAAGGTAAATCTTATTTATTTTATTCTGATACTAGAATAGATAGTTTGGGAATTGAAATACCAAGTAATATTTATTTAGATTATGGAGAAACATTTGAGGAAGACTTTGAAGAAGATTTAAATGTTGTTGGTAACATATATGCTGAGGAAAATGAGGCTGGGGCTACTACATATTTAATTGATGATTCTAATGTTTTGTCTGGCAGTAAGTCTTTATATTTTGAATCTAAAGGTAGTTATTCGGGTATTGTCTTTTCAGGAATTAAGTTTGCTAATCTTGGTCTTTATAAATTAGAATATGATTTTAAGTTTTTAGAAAAGAGTGGTAATTATTATGTTCAATTTAGAACAAATGCTGGTTATTCTTATGATAAGTTTACAGATATTTCTATGACTACATATACTTTAGGAACACAATATCATTATTCTAATACCTTTGCTTTAGATAATTTTAATGATTACTATTTGATGATGTTTCCTTCAACTAATCCAACTAAGATAATAATTGATAATATAAAGATTACTCGTTTAGAAGGTGATAATGTTATTATAAATGATGTTGAATTAGATATTGGGCAATATTTATTAGAAGATTTT
>JAISJY010000152.1 GCA_031261365.1 Caryophanales bacterium
TAATTTTCAAGACTTGCATGGCTTAAATCAATTACCTGGATTAGCAGTTCAAAACTTAATGGTTGAGGGATTTGGTTTTGGAGCCGAAGGAGATTGGAAAACAAGTGCCTTTTTAGCTATCTTGAAATATGCCTCTCAAGGAAAAAAAGGTGCTACTGCTTTTATGGAAGATTATACTTATGATTTAAGCAAAGGAAAAGAATTAGTTTTAGGAGCACATATGTTAGAGGTTGACCCTTCTTTAGCAGTTACTAAACCAATTATTGAAGTTCACCCTTTAGGAATAGGTGGCAAAAACGATCCAGCCCGTTTAGTTTTTGATTCTATTTTAGGTGATGCTATTATGATTTCAGTTATTGATACAGGGTATGGTTTTAAAGCTATTATTCAAAAAGGTCAGTTAGTTACTCCACCAGAAAAAATGCCTAAATTACCTGTAGCTCAAGTAATGTGGAAATTATTACCTAATTTTAAACAAGCAACTCAAACTTGGATAGAAGAAGGTGGAGCACATCATACTATTTTAACTACTCAATTTACTGCTGAAGATATTGTTGATTTAGCTAATATATATGGCATTGAAAGTGTTGTAATAGGCTAATAACAAAACAAATCGTCTAGAATAATTTCGTTTGTTACAACATTTGAATATTTATTCTTTTCTAATCCATAAACACTTATTAAAGTAAGGTGTATTGTCAATTGTCGGCTTAGTTCTCTTTCAAACTCTTTGATTTTATTATGTAAATTATCAAACATTGTATTATTGAGAGATATCTTATCATTATAGTTTTTAATTTCACATAAATTAATTATATTATCTGCTCTTTTAATAATTAAATCTATTTGACATTTCTCATTTTGAAAAGAAGAAATATTAGACAATATACCACTTATACCTAATTTTATTTTTATTTGATTTATATGTTGAAAACAAATCATTTCAAAAGAATATCCTTTCCAAGCATTATGTTTGGGTGTATTTCGAGATAAAGACCAATAATTTTCATCACTTACATCTTCTTTATAAATAATTTTATTATAAAACAAAGAAAAATTATCTATCAATTGATATAGAGCATCTTTCTTTTTGTTTGAAAAATTATTGTATTTTCTAATAAAACCTGTCTGTTCTAAATCATCTAATAATCTGCTTAAATAACCACTACTTTCAAGTTTAGCTTCTTTGATTATTGCCTCTCTAGAAAGACCTTTTGTTTTTTTAGCAAGAGTTTCTATAATTAATTTGTACTTTTCGTTATTTTCAAATAAAGAAGAAAATATTTTAGAAAACTCGTTTTTTAAATGTGCATTTTCACTAAAGAAAATCTTATCTATGTTTTGTGAAACTGAAAGATAAGCATCTAAATAATTTAAATAATAAGGAATACCACCTAATATCATATATATTTCTAAAATGTCAACTCTTGAATAACGAATATTTTTATATTCGAGATATTTTTCACAAAGTTTAAGCGTAAATGGTTTAATGATTATTTTTCCGCTAATTCTATTATATAACCCTCCTTTATTATTAATAATCTTATTTACAACCCAAGAAGAAGCGGAACTACATAATATCAATAAAATATCTTTCCTTTTATTACAAAAACTGTTCCAAAAATATTCTAATGACCTCAAAAAACTTGAAGACTTTTTTTCAAACCAAGCTATTTCATCCAAAAAAATTACTTTCTTTTTATTTGTATTATCACCACTTATCATTTTTTCTAATTCATAAAAAGCATCGTTCCAATTTTTAATGCCTTTATATTCTAATTTGTTTTTTCTCAAAAAATTAGTTATTTGTATTTGTTTATCTTCGTTCAATACTCCACTAGCATAAAAGAAAAGATTATCTTTAAAATAGTTTTCTATTAAATAAGTTTTTCCAACTCTTCTACGACCATAAAGTATTATCAATTCAGAATTATTTGTTTCATAATATTTTTGTAATAATTTCTGTTCTTCCTCTCTTCCAATTATTTCGTTCATTGTTATTCCTCCGAACTTAATTATACCACAACTGTTCCAAATGTCACTTTTTTCACCCACATTTGGAACACTTAATGCACTTTTTCCTACTTTTTACTGTCTTAACTGTTCCAAATGTCACTTCTAATATCCACTTTTGGCGTTCATATTAGTTTATTAAGACTAAATGTTTTTTATTTTCACAGTAAGTAAAGGCAATTTTCCATACATTGAAAACACATAATAAATAATTAACAAAAACAACATCTATTTCTATCAACCATAAACAAATTAAAAATCAGTATAAATATCTTGCAAAGTATAAAACTCATATTTATATTTTTTACTCAAATTATAACCAGATTTGGAAAAGAAACCTAATTTACTATAACTAATATTTAACTTTTCTAATTGATTTTCTTCTTCTTTAATTATCGTATCTGTAATAGGTGCAGATAAATACTTGGCTTCATAAAAGTTATTCCCGTTTTTATCAATAGTTACCACATCAAACTCACCATTTATATGATTAACAGGGTCATCATACCAATATTTACCTATCTCTTCAAATAAAGGATTATTTAATCCTGCTTTGTTTCTCCTTATCAAATATTGTGAACAAATTAACTCAAAAGTCTTTGGAACTACAGTAACCGCTAAAGAAGTTTCAATATACATTTTATAAAAGTCCAAAGCAGTCATGACTTTGCGACGGGATTTATTAGGAAATATAAACTTATAATAAAACAATAAAAAATTATCATTCAACAAATAAAATGTCTTTTTAGTATTGCCTTGAGCATTTATAGGAGAAGATTTATATATTAAATCCATTGCCTCTAATGTTTTTAAAATATTAGTCAATACATTACTTTTATCAATATGTGAATTACTTTGAATATCAGTAAACTTTTTATACCCTTTAGCAATAGTTTGTAAAACCTCATTAGCTCCATTTATTTTTGTTAACTCTGCTCCTAATATTATTTCACTCTCAAAGTTTAATATTCCATTTTCATTTATAATTAAGCTAATTATATTTTCTAAAGGTGTTTTCTTACTATCGACTAAAGAATTATAATAAGGAATACCACCCAAAACTGAATATAAAAAAACTTTTTCTTCTAAAGAATAACTATCATAATATTTACTCGCTTCATAATAAGACTGCTGTTTAATATCTAAAACTAAAGAAAATCTACCAAATAAAGGTGAAGAATATTCAATCATTGATTTCATAATATCAATATAAGAACCTAATAAAATTATCTTTAATTTAGATTTGTTTTTATATTTATCAATGTATTTTTGAAAGATACTATCCATGCCATTTAACATTTTTCTAATATATGGATATTCATCAATTGCTAAAATTACAGTTTTATCACTGGCAGCCTCAAATAAAAATACTAATAATTGTTCTAAAGAATTAAAGTTTATACCAGGAATATGTAAAGCTTCTCCAATTAAAAAACTAAGTTCTTTAACATTGCTCATTAAAGTA